>JAPFCO010000120.1 GCA_026169505.1 Pseudogracilibacillus sp. | reverse complement strand
TTAATGTAAAAGCAACAAAGATAATACCAATTACAAGCACAATTACAATAACTGTTGGTAAAAACGATAAGATAGATGATCCTTTATCTTGTGCTCGCTTAGAACGATCGAATCTTGTATATTGCACGCTCTCTTCCTGTTCCTCTTGAATAGACTCTTCATCAAAATCTTCTAACACTACTGCCGGATCTAAACGAACTGCTTGAGCATATTCTTTTATAAATGCGCGAGCATAAAAACGACCAGGCAACGCATGAAGGTCGTCTTGTTCAATTGCAACTAAATAACGCTTTTGAATCTTCGTTATTTCTTGAATATCATCCAGGGATAGACCTTGCTCCTCCCTCGCTTCTCTCAGTATCTCTCCAATTTGCATCCTAAAACACCTTCCATTTTAAAAATCAAACATGGAACCACCAATCGGTCCTGTTTTTCCCTCTATTTTTTCATATGTAATTTCTTCGTCATCATCTCGTCTAATTTCAATAATATAATCGAAATCATCTAATGTGTATTCTGTCGTTTGAATAAAAATATCGGGATGCTCTACTACTTTTATTGCTGGAAGTTGCATGATTTCACGTATTAATTGCCAATGCTGTTCATTGGCACGTTGTTGAGATACGATTCCGTCTATAATATAAATATATTCTTCACCATATTCACCATCAATCAATTGACTACGTACTGTCTGTTTTAATAATGTACTTGAAACAAACAACCACTTTTTATTAGCACTTACACTTCCTGCAACAATTGATTCTGTTTTTCCCACTCTAGGCATCCCTCTAACACCGATTAATTTATGTCCCTCACTCTTAAATAACTCTGACATGAAATCCACAAGTAAACCGAATTCTTCCCGAACAAACCGTACCTTTTTACGATCTTCCCGATCACGATGGATATATTTCCCATGGCGAACAGCCATTCGATCAATTAATTTTGGTTTTCTTAACTTCGTTATTTTGATTGTATCAACTTTTGCTAATATTGTTTTTAAACGTTCAATATGTTCATCGTGTTTGGATAATAATAACATACCTCTACGAGAATTCTCAATTCCATTAATCATAATAATATTAATTGATAACATCCCTAATAAAGTAGAAATATCACCAAGTAGGCCTGGGCGATTATATTGTAATTCATATTCGAAATACCATTCCTTTTTCTCCATTACAATATCCTCTTCTCTCCATACTTAACGTCTATCTAATTTTACCTAATCAATGGACTATTTGCAATATAATCCTCCGATTTTTCACTTATTCATTAAAATGACGTCAAAAAAGCTACATCATCGCAATGATGTAGCTTTTTATTCACGTATTATTTATTTTGCACAAGTTTAATCATTGTGCTTGCTAATGCTTCTTGTTCTTCTTTCGATGCGGCATTCCAAAGTTCTTGTAAAACAAGTTCCTCTTTATTTTCTGGCTCGACGTGACGACTTAAATAGTCGCCTACATGTTGAGCTACATTCGTAATCGCATCATTACTCATGCCATGGTCTTTCGCTTGTTCCAATTTATTGGCTAAAAACACCTTCCAAGTTGAAAAATCATCTAAAACGGACATCGGCTTCCCTCCTTATTATTATCCATAGTATGATACGGATGGAAACGCATTATACATAAAGGGAGTTATTAAAACCAACCACCGGTAATATTAATGATTTCTCCTTGGATATAACTAGACCTTTCATCTAATAAAAATCGAACAGCATGTGCTACATCGGAAGTTAAACCAGCTCGATTTACTGGTATATGTGATATGATTTCTGATTTCTCAGCTTGTAGTAAATGTTCATTCATTTTAGTGTCGATAAAACCAGGACTAACAGCGTTAACTGATATACCGCTTAAGCCTACTTCTTTTGCTAATGCTTTCACAAAACTGTTCTGAGCTCCTTTGACAGATGAGTACATCACTTCGTTGCTCGCGCCAATATTACCCCAAATAGATGTAATTAAAATGATATGACCACGTTGTTCCTGAATCATCCTTGGTAGGAAATAATTTGTAATAAGCCATGGTGCTTTCACATGTAAGTGAAGCATTTCATCCATCTCCGCCTCTGAAGCGTCTTGGAACAATCCATAATGAGCTGTTCCACTGACAAAGACAATCACATCTACATGATAAGCAACTGTTTCACAAAGTTCATGTACTGCATCCCGATTAGCTAAATTCGCTTGTACCGTTTGCAAAATCGCATCTTCACGTAAAACATAATGTAATTTATCGATTGTATGTTTATTTTTGTGGTAATGTAAAATTAAATTATAACCTTGGCTAGATAATTCAACTGCAATCGCATTGCCAATATCCCCACTTGCACCTAATATTAAGACGTTTTTATTTTTGTTCAACCGTACAAACCGTTAATCTTTCTTCCGTAATCCACTCTTTCATGAACTGATGGATATCAGCTAATGTGATTGACTCGATATAAGTATTCAGGTCAAAAAAGTCTAACTCTACAAAACGGTAATACACGTATTGGTTTGCAATTAATTCTAAAGAATTCATTGAACGAAGCAGTTGTCCAATATATTTCTTCTTCATTATGGTCAGTTCCTCTTCCGTAATCGACGCAGAAGAGATACTTAATAAGTGTTCAAGCAATTGCTCTTTTAATTGCACTGGCTC
>JAPFCO010000153.1 GCA_026169505.1 Pseudogracilibacillus sp. | reverse complement strand
TTGGTATCAGGTTAGCTTTTACAAAAGAGGCACTGTTAATGAATCTTCTATTTGACTTCAGTCCGGAAGCGATGATGCACGGAGATTTAATTGCAGGGGTTTTTGCACTGTTCTTTTTCCTGTTGTTTTATAGCATGGAGTTTATTAATCGTGCGTATAGAAAGTATATGAAAATCCTTATTTGGTTGTTAGTGATTTATAGTATCATCTTATTCGTTTTTCCCGTTCAAATATTAATCCAAACGTTTTTTATTTATCAAATATTGGGATTGTCGACGATGGCATATATTATATTATTTACAGTGATCACTGTTATTGAAAACAAAAGAGCATCTAATATCAACTTACTTGGCTTTCTTATTCTATTTATCCTCTCCTGGAATGATATCTTGCATTATAGTGATACGATTTCGACGAATGACTTTATTATGATTGGTACCTTTATTTACTTTATCCTACTAGCGATTCATCTAGCGAATAGGGTTTCTGGCTCGTTTGTACGGATAGAGAAATTGACAGAAGAATTACAATACTTAAATACGTCATTAGAAAGAAAAGTCGAGCAACGAACGCAACAACTAGTAAATGCCAATCTTGCTTTAAAAGAAGAGGAAGAAGCAAGACGTAGATTATTGACGAATGTGTCACATGAATTAAATACACCATTAGCATTTATTCAAGGATATGTGAAGGCAATGATGGATGATGTTCTTCCAAAAGAAGATACATCCTATTTACGGGCAATCTACGATGACACGAAGATGATGTCCTATATGATTAATGACCTTCAAGAATTATCGATTATCGAGCTAGGGCATGTGACTTTTCAATTAGAGGAAGTCAATGTTCGTACATATATGCAACAATTATTTGAAGAAAATGAACCAGTTTTTAAAGATAAAAATATCAAATTTCTGTACAAAGAGAATCAAGAGACTGATGTATATTCGAAAAATGCTGATATTGATCCAGTAAGGATAAAACAGGTCGTCAGTAATCTCATCATGAATGCCCAAAAGTTTACGTCTGCAGAGGGGATCATTACGTTAGAAGTCAGTCTAAAGTCGGAAGGAGCAAATGACTTTGCGGTCATTTCAGTAATTGATACCGGTAGAGGTATTAAAGATATCGACTTACCATATGTTTTTGAACGTCTTTTTAA
>JAPFCO010000287.1 GCA_026169505.1 Pseudogracilibacillus sp. | reverse complement strand
TTCTAACTGTATATAATACGCATCCTCGACTGTGATACTTTCATCACGGTCAGTGAATGCTTCTATTTCTTTCACCGCTGTTTCTGCTTCTAATAATTCTTCAGCATAACGTATTTTCTTTTGCTCCATTCTTGATTCCCCGCCTCTTTTTTTCGGCAACTTAATCTAGCTACCTCACTAATATACTTTTATATAAATCAAAATATAGGAAATGAAAGGTGAATCCCAGTTCACCTTTCCTCTACTTTATATATATCGCCGTATCATGATGACACGTCTTGATTATTTCTTAATGGTAATTGTTTTTGCTTCCGTATAAAATTCGAAACTGTTTCGTCCACCTTCACGACCAATCCCACTTGCTTTTGAACCACCAAATGGCGTACGTAGGTCACGGACATACCAACAATTTACCCATAATAATCCAGCATCGATTCCAGAAGTGACCCGTTGTGATCGGCGTAAATCATTTGTCCAAACGACTCCAGCTAATCCATATATCGAATCATTGGCAATCTCAATCGCATCTTCTTCTGTCTTAAATGGGATAATGACTGGCACTGGCCCAAAGATCTCTTCTTGTGCCACGCGCATTTTATTATCTACATCGTAGAGGACGGTAGGTTGATAGAAATTACCATTTCCTAATCCTCCTATTCTCTCACCACCGTAAGCTAGTTTAGCACCTTCTTTTAACCCTATTTGAACATATTCATCTACTGACTCTAAATGTCCTTTAGAAACAAGTGCACCCATATCCGTACTTTCATCTAATGGATCACCAACTTTAATTTGTTTCACACGTTCTACAAATTTTTCTAAGAACTGGTCATAGACTCCTTCTTGGACAAGAATTCTCGAACCAGCTAAACAGATTTGTCCTTGATTACGGAAAATAGCTTCAATCGAACCTTCTACTGCTTCATCTAAATCAGCGTCATCAAAGATAATATTCGCTGACTTTCCACCTAACTCTAATGAGACAGGTGTTAAGCTTTTCGCAGCATTTTGCATGACGGTTTGACCCGTTACCGTTTCGCCAACGAATGCTAGCCGTCGTACATGCTCGTTTACAGACATTTCTGTACCAACTGTACTTCCCGGACCAGTTAAAATATTTAACACTCCTGGTGGTAATCCAGCTTCATTCGCAATTTCACCAAGCTTCATCGCACTTAACGGTGTATATGATGCGGGCTTTATGACGATTGTATTTCCTGCTGCAAGCGCTGCTGAAGCTTTCCAAGTCATCTGCATAAAAGGCAAATTCCATGGAATAATCAAACTCGTTACTCCTACTGGTGCATATTGGGTATAAGACATATGGTTACTCATATCATAATGTTCTTGCGATATATACTTTGCCATTTCCGCAAAGAAACGAAAGTTAGATGCCGCTCTTGGGATATCAAAGCCACGGCTCTCAGAGATTGGCTTACCAACATCTAATGTTTCAATCATACTGAGCTCATCCAAGTTTTCTAAAATTAAATCAGATATCCTACATAATATAGCAGAACGATCTTCTACAGGCATTTTACTCCAAACACCACTTTTAAATGTTTGATGTGCCACATCAATTGCCCGTTTGGTATCCGTCGCGTCCGCTTTAGCAACAGCAGCTAACTTTTCATTTGTTGATGGATTAATCGAGTCAAATGTTTCTTTCGTATGTGAATCTACATACTCTCCATTAATAAATAATTTTGCATCTTCGAGTACTTTACTTGTCACAACATCTTTCGTCATTTTATTCCTCCTAATCCTCCACCTCGATAACCATTTCAATCTCAATTGCAGTATTATTCGGTAATTGGGCCATTCCAACTGCAGAACGCCCGTGTTTCCCTTTCTCTCCAAATACCTTTCCAATTAAATCAGATGCACCATTTGCTACTTTCGGTTGTTCAATATAATCTTCTGTTGAGTTGACCATGACCAGTAGTTTTACAAATTGTTTTACTTTATTTAAGTCTCCTAGCTCATTTTTAATGACACTAAATAGATTCAACATCGATTGTTGTGCCGCTAAATAGCCTTCTTCCGTTGTTAGATCTCTACCAAGTTTCCCATGGTATTGATCTACACCCTGACCAGCTGTGAAAATTAAATTACCTGTACGTACACAACTTACATAGCTTCCAGCTGCCGGCCTGAGCGAAGGTAGTTCTAATCCTAGTTCTTCTATTTTCTGTTCAGGTGTCGTCATTTACCAGTCACGTCCTTCATATCAACATTTAAAAACTCCAATGCATTCAAGCCTAAAATGGCATTTCGAACATCATCTGACAGATCTTCTGTTTCATCAATTACTTTCCCTGGGTCAATCTCTCTTAATAGGAATGGATAATCAGATCCCATCACAATTTTGTCATGACCAAAACGATCAATTAAAAATTTTAAATTTAATGGGTCATAATTGAGCGAGTCAAAATAAAACTTCTTCGCATAATAACTAGGTGGCTTACTAATTTTACGAAGATCTGGCCACACATCCCACCCTTGATCTAAACGCGGTAAAATATATGGAAACGATCCACCACCATGAGCAAAGCACACTTTTAAATTCGGGAACTTCTCCATGACAGCCCCATTAATTAAGCTCGCTGCCGCAAGTGCTGTTTCACTAGGCATACCGACCGTGTACATGAAATTATGACGTGGAAAGCGTTCTCTACCAAGTGTTTCCCAAGGATGAATGAATAATGGTACTTGCCATTCTTCTGCTTTGGCAAAAAACTCTGTAAATGCAGGATCATCTAAGTTCTCTCCATTCACATTCGTACCAATTTCAATGCCTTTTAACCCTAATTCTTTAACACAACGCTCCATTTCACGAATGGAAACGTCTACATTTTGCAATGGAACAGTGCCTAATCCGATAAAACGTGTTGGATATTGTTTCACGGTTTCAGCAATAAAATTATTTTGGATCTTTGCCATATCTTCTGCGGCTTCTGGTTCTGCCCAGTAAGAAAAGGTCACTGGAATCGGCGATAATACTTGAATATCGACGCCTTCTTTATCCATGTCCTCAATACGCTTTTCAGGACTCCAAACTTGATCGGTTACTTCGCGAAATACTTTCCCTTCCACCATAATATTTGCTCCACAGGAACAAGTCTTTTCTAACGTTGGCCAGCGACCTCCACCATATTTTTCAACAAAATTTGGAATCTCTTCAGGAATGATATGTGTATGAAAATCTACCCTCATTTCCACAACCCTACTTCTTCAGGCATCATATGATTACAGTTATCACATGTTCTTAATTCCTCACTTGAATTAAACGCATCAATTGCAGCTTTTAACTGTGTTCCAATATCTGTTAACACTAATGTAACACGATGCATTTCATGATCACACTTATCACAGAACCAAACCATATGTTCTTCTACACCTTCACCACGCTGCTCTTCAATAACCATGCCAATTGTGTCGGCAACGCGATGTGGAGAATGTGGTACATTGGAAGGTAGCATAAAAACTTCACCTTCTTTTACGGTTACAACTTCTCTTTTACCTTCATCATTGATAATTTCTACAAAGCAGTCACCTTTAATTTGATAGAAAAACTCTTCAGCAGGACTTATATGGAAATCACGTCTTCTGTTTGGGCCCCCAACCATCATTACAATCATGTTAGAGCCCGGAAACATTTCCTTGTTATTCACTGGTGGCTGTAGTTGCCCCTCGTTCTCAGTAATCCAACCTTGTAAACTTACTGCATTAAATTCTCTTGCCATAATAAATACCTCCGTTAAATTTGGATTTTTCATATTTTCCTAAGCTAGGAGAGGAATAGCTTCATCCATTTTCCCTTCTATAATAAGCTCGCGAATTCTAGTCGAAGAAATTCGTTCTCCATTTAAGCAACAAACAGGACTTATTGTGCCAACTTGAAAGTGTTGCCTTAAAAGTTCGATATCACCAGCTCGTTTATAGCCAAATCTGAAATCTTCCCCAACGATAATTTGTCTCGGGTTCATTTGCGCTATTTCTTCAATAAAAGACTCAGCAGACCTACTTAGATACTCCGTATTAAATGTTGCGATGACTGTATGATCCACCTCAAGTTTGTTAAGTTTGTTCATTTTCTCTTGTTTGTTTGATAAAATTTGTGCTCCTTGAAAATATGCTCTTGGAGGCTGA
>JAPFCO010000262.1 GCA_026169505.1 Pseudogracilibacillus sp. | reverse complement strand
CGGCTAAGAAATCAAACATTTTCTGTTCTCAATTTGATATACAAGGTTGGTATGAAAAACTTGGAGATGGAACATTAGCGGAGGCTATACTAAATCGGATTATCCATAATTCATATGACATATTTATTGATGGGGCCGTATCTATGCGTGAAAAGCTTGGAATTAATGCCGTGGAAATATAGAATTTAAGCAAACAGTATCATAAATACAAAACAAGGCATGGATAGATATAAGTTTCTATTCATGCTTTTTTCACACAAGTGGTAAACAAGTCCGCAAGGACTGGTACATTTGCCCGCAATCTGTGGTAAAAAGAACCGAAAGCGTGGTAAGGATCATCCGCACTACTCAGGACTCTATCTTTCCTTAGAATGATATTATATTTTTGATACAAAGTATCAGTACTTGCCTTTCTGCAACCCTCTCACATTTTGGTTGCAATACTATTAACTTTCATTATGCAATAAATACCTGTTAGGTAACAAATGTAATATTATTTAAGATTACAATTGCTAAAAAATAAACGAAGCTCCATTCTCTTCTAGAAAGAATTTGATGTTTCGCCTGTTTATTATTCGTCTCGAGATGTTTTAATCGGTTAACATCCACTACATTTACGTTGTCCTTTGACATTAAACTGTGACAGTGTCTTTCCATAGATAGTCCCACAAGCACATTTTTAACAATAGCCTTTGAGAAAAAACGCAATATTCCGTAGTTAATAACGTACTCTCTGAATTTTTATCAGCAAATGCTTTAATGTTATCGATCGTCCATCGTTTCCCCATTCTTTTAATTTAAATAAACGTAGAAATAGTAGTACATATTGATGTGATTTTTTTGTAAAGTAATCATAATTGGAACAACTTTATTATTGGATGGTTCTTAACTAACCCCTAAAGCCTTATAAACAAGGAGGTAATTATACGATCTAGCACCTCACTTGCAGCATCAGGATTATCCAGGAAAATATAATCAAAAATATCATCCAAGTCTGCATCAGCTGCTGGAAGTAATTCTACGTTATACTTTGCCATCAATTCTCTCCTTAATTCTTTTATATGCAGAATCAAGTGATGTGGTCTGTTCACCATTTAATCGCTGTTCTTCAGCAATTAATAACTTTTCCTTTAAATCAATAATTGCTTCCCTTCTTTCAAATGCATCAATACTCATAAGAACTAGATCGCCTTCTCCATTCTTCGTGATATAAACGGGCTTCGCTTTATCGTGAGCTATTTTAGAAATAGAATTATAATCATTTCTTAAAGAGGTGGATGATTTAATAATCAATAGTAACCCTCCGTTCATTTATTATACTATCACAATTTTTACATTATATGTGTTTTTTCAAAGCGAAAATAAATAGTAGCTTGAATTTCATTATATTATTTATAATTTAACTAACTCAATATTTACGTGGAATAAGAGTGTATAATTTTTTTGCAATTACTATGAATGACCAACACAATCCAGAAACTGGGCGTTAAGGGGCGTTCACAAGCTGTTGTAGAGCTTTTACGCATGGGAGAATTGAAGCTCTAAACAAAACCGACTTTCCTTTGGGGAAGTCGGTTTATTTTCTGTGCTTCAAATGTAATCGGCAATTATAGGTTTCGTAACATGTCATCAAGTAAAAAAGACTGTTTGCAAATGATACGCATTACATGACAGATTGGTCTTGTTATAGCCGATGAAGATGAAGTGGGTACAACCAGCTCATATTATTAAAAATATATTAATGAAACATAAAATAATAGAGTAAGGTATTAATGATGCTAGTATAGTTTCATGGACACATCTAGGTTAAGTTACTACAATCAAAACTAGAATGATGTGTCCAATGACAAATCATAAAAATGGTTGTCGACTTGTATCATTCAGGTTAATCAGTTAGAAATATAAGCAGCGAATGGTATAATTATAAAAAATCCATGAAGAACTACTGTATAATCAATAAGGTACATTAAAACGAACTGTCGTACCTATCCCTGGTTCGCTTTCTATTATTAAACCTTCTTTATATAATTGTTTAAGTCGTTGATTAATGTTTCTTAAACCTACTCCTGTGCTAGGTGGGGAAAGATGTTTTTCTTGTTTTTCAAATAATGTTCCTAACTTCTCTTCCGTCATTCCTATTCCATTATCGATAATCGTAATCTCGTAATATCCAGTCTTTTTCTTTATTTTAATTCGAATGCTTCCACCGTCCGCCCGCCTTAATATTCCATGATTTATCGCATTTTCAACAATTGGTTGAATAGATAACGGCGGAATAGTAATATCTAAATTAGGTTCAATTTCCCAATCTACATGCAATCTGTTCTCGAAGCGCTCCTTTTCTATATAAATATATGAGCGAACAAGCTCAAGTTCGTTAGTAAGCTTTACTAAGGAGTCAGCATTTTTAAAATCAAAACTAAACCTCAAAAAGTTACTGTATTCCTCCAATAGAATTTGCATCCTAGAAGTATCTCTCATTCCTAAAGAAGCAATTGCATTTAATGTATTAAATATGAAATGCGGTTGAATTTGTGACTGTAGCCACGCGGCTTCCATCTGAACATGTTCATCTAATGATTTTTTTAGCTTTGTTAACGTTTGAACTCTAGCTCTTAATTCCCAAGCATCTACCGGTTTTTTCAAATAATCATTTGCACCAACTTGAAATCCAGTAATTATATCTTCTGACCTTGCTCGTGCAGTTAAAAGAAGGACTGGAAGTTCTACAAGTGAATATTCTTTTCTAATAGATCTTGTTAATTCATACCCCGATATATTAGGCATCATGACGTCCGTGATAACTAGATCAATCGAGCTATTTTTTAAAATATTCAGTGCCGTTTCAGCATCTGTCGCTGTCACAATATTATATTGCTTCATTTCTAATAAATTACGGATAATATTTAAGTTAATATAATCGTCATCAACGATTAATAATTTAAAAGCATTTTTTTCTTGTTGATCATTATCTAATTCTTTATACGCATGATTTGTAACCAATATACTTTCTGAGTTTGCTAACTCCTCTTTGACACTGTATCTTACACCTTCCACTTCTAAAGCACTTATTTCTTCTGCAATATTGACTTGTGTATTTTCTATTTTTTCAGTGATAGGCAAGGTGAATATAAACGTTGACCCTTTTCCTAAGCCTGATTTTACAGATATTAATCCACCATGAAGTTCAACTAATTTCTTACAAACATTTAATCCAAGTCCGAGTCCTTTAACTATATTCCTTTTTTGGTTGTCTCCTCGTTCATACGGTTCAAAAATTGTCTCAATATCTTGTTCGGCTATACCAATCCCCGTATCTTCAACCTGAACAATCACCTCTCCCCCGATAACATGGGCTCGTGTAGTAATGGTTCCTTCTTCTGTAAATTTAGCGGCATTATGTAATAAATTGAATAATATTTGAATCAGTCGCTTTTCATCTACCTGTATTAGAGGGAATTTATCGATAATCTCTACTTTCAATTTAACACGTCTATTACCTAACGAAAATTTCATCATATCATTTACTCCTGTAATAACAGAAGGAAGCGATACCATTTGCCTATCTAATTTAATCGTATTTTCTTTTATTTGCTTTACTTCAAGTAAATCTTCTACCAATAAAGATAAATGTTTACTTATATTATTCAGTAGGTCCAGACGTTCTATTTGTCCTTTCGGTAACGGCTCTTTCTTATCTTCTAGCATCACTTGTGTAAGATTCATTATTCCATGTAAAGGATTTCTTAATTCATGTGATGTAGTAACTAAAAATTCATCTTTTTGTTCATTTTGTAATTGCAATTTTGACGTTAGCTTTTCTGTCTTTTTTGTCGCTTGGAAAAATCGTTGAAAATAAGAAGCTGAAATTGCAAGCATAGCAAAAATTAAATCAAACGGATAGTGAATAAATTCCAATCGCAATATATTTGGAACTGCTGACCAAACGATATTTATTCCAAATAATATACACGCTATAAATAAAAAGATGCCACCGTCTTTTTTTTCTTGGATTACCTTCCACATAATATAAATGGAAATGATTGCTGATACCATCATTGCAATAGCAAGTGACTCTACAATTGATAAAACCATTGATATAGGTGCAAATGTGATATATAAAGAGTATAAGGACATTGAAATTCCAAATCCATATAAAAATCTCTTCTGTAAGTATGTAGGAAACAAGTGATGAAATAACGATGGAATAAAGGAAATTAACCCTATATATATAAGCATGGTAATCCTCGTAGTCCAGCCGTAATCAAAATTAAGACCTAAAAATAATAGTTTATCATCAACTACTAAGACACTCAAAAACCCAAAAAGTACGGTTAATCCAAAATATAATACAGCTTTATTTCTAGCACCTAAAAAATACAATATAATAGCATATAAACTGTGGAGCATAAATACGATACTTAATAATAGCTGTAATCCGATAGACAACATAACCCGTTTTTGAATTGCCTCGATCGTACCAAATCTAATTGGTTTAGAAATACCCCCTAAACCAACATGATTTGCAACCTGAATCGTCAATTCAATTTCTCCGTTTTCTGAATGTAACATAACTGTTGACGGTATACTTTGTGCTTCATAATCCTTTAACTCTTCTCCTAGCTCTCCTGTTTGAGCAATTAACTCTCCATTAGCATAAATCGCCGATGCATTTCTTATTTCATTAATCCTAAGACCTAGTGTCTGATCATCATTCTTATTAAGTAAAATGCGTATACTATATGTTCCATAATGATAGTTGTTTCGTTGCAATTTATCTTGTATGAACTCTGTGTTTCTTTGTCCTGGTACTTGTATAGACTGACTTTCACCTTGATTAGTATCGATAAGCAATTTAGATGGATAAAAGTCCCACTCTCCATCTAATCGTATAGTCTGTCGGGATGACAGTTCCAATTCTCGTAAATCAAGTACTCCATCGATAACTTCTGGTTGTTCTGTATAATCAAGCGTTGCTAAATACTGTAACCAGGAAACTCGAATTGTTGTAGCAATAAATATTGAAAGTAAAACAATGACTATAAACTTTTTGTTCATTTTCATACCTCAATTTTTATATTAATTTCATTAACATCTATTAAACCACAAAATTTATCATAAACATATTAAAATTCAGGTAAAACAAAGAATGCTAGCTATTTTAAGCATTAAAACTGCTATTCATATTCCTCTATCGTTAAAGGTTTAAGACGTAACTTGTCATCAATAATCTTGATGTAAGTCCTGTATTCGTTCACCTCCATTATTTTATACAATCATTGAAAGCTTTTCTTTGTTACCCTATCACATTTAGCCTGACATTATATTTGTACTCTTCAAATCAGAGTCTTCCCATTCTATCAGTCTGCGCTATTGTAGACGTTACAATGTTAATTTAACTACTTCACCTTTTTAT
>JAPFCO010000349.1 GCA_026169505.1 Pseudogracilibacillus sp. | reverse complement strand
CTATTACCGGTAGTGACAAATATAGGTATTGATCCCATTCATTTTGGAGTTATCCTTGTGATGAATTTAGCGATTGGTTTCGTAACACCGCCACTCGGAGTAAATTTATTTGTTGCATCAACCGTTGGAAATGTACCTTTTGAAAAGATTATAAGAGCTATGATACCGATTGTCATTACGATGATTGTTGCACTCTTAATTGTTATTTACTTCCCGCCATTATCTAATTGGCTTCCAAATTTACTAACACCGTAAAATTAGGAAATAATTTAATTAACGCAAGATGTAATATAAGAATACTATAAATGTTCTATTAGAAGACTAGTTACAAAGTAAGGGGGAGGCATATGAAAGATGTTATTATTTGTCGCTGTGAAGAAGTCAGTTTAGCTGATTTAGAAGCGACTGCGGAAAGATTTAATTGTAATGCACGTGAATTAAAATTAAGAACGAGAGCTGGCATGGGCTTTTGTGGTGGACGTACGTGTCGACCAGCTGTCGATAAAGTGTTAACTGATTTAACAAACGAAAACCCAACAGATGTCATTCCTTTAAAAGTTGCACCTCCCGTTCGACCTCTTTCATTATCAGATTTGGGGGGCATAAAAAATGACTAAACGAATTATCGATCATCCCGTTTTAGGAAAATTTGAAGAAGAAAAACAAGTATCATTTCAATTTGACGGACAAACATATGATGGATTCGAGCGTGATACAATTGCATCAGCTCTTTTAGCAAATGGGATTCGTACGTTACGTCAACATGAGGAATCTGGGAACCCACGAGGAATCTACTGTAATATTGGGCATTGTTATGAATGTCGCTGTACCGTAAATAATGTCTCTAATATTAGAGCTTGCCTCATTCCTATCGAAAATAATATGGTCGTTGAAAGTGGTCAAGTACAACCTGATCCACTCAACCCAAACAATGAGGGGCCACTCCCTAGAACCTATGCTGAATATACAAAGAGGGAGGGAGAAAATCAAGATGCAAATAAATGATATCGCAATAATTGGTGCAGGACCAGCTGGTTTATCTGCAGCTATTCAATGTAGAGAACATGATTTATCTGTCGTCGTTGTTGATGAATTCCCTAAAGCTGGTGGTCGTTTACTTGGTCAGCTTCATGAAGAACCTAATGGGGAGTGGTGGAATGGAATCAAAGAATCCACTCTATTAATTGACCAAGCGAACGAATTACAAGCTGATATTCGTCTTGGTGTTTCCGTTCATCATATCGAACAATTGGAAGAACATTTTGTAGTACATACAAATAAGGCTAATATTGCTGCTCAAAAAGTGCTAATTGCAACTGGCGCAGCCGAAACTGCAGCGCCAGTTCCAGGTTGGACACTTCCGGGGGTCATGTCGATCGGTGCAGCACAAGTGATGACGAATGTACATCGAGTGAGTGTCGGTGATAAAGGAATTGTCGTAGGTGTCAACGTCCTATCCGCTGCGATTGCACGTGAATTACAATTAGCGGGTACCAAATTACATAGTATGGCATTACCGGTCTCAAATGTTGTCTCAGAAGATCAAAGTAACCCTAGACAAGTGATGGAACGATTAGTGCGGATTGCTCATTTAGCACCATCTGCTTTCATTAAATTTGGAAGTAAATTCGCTACATTTGAATTCGTTCGTAATATCGCTTTGAACTTTTATCCAAAAGGCGGCATCAAAATGTGGGATATGCCCATTCATTTACGAAAAGCTATCAAAGAAATCAACGGAACCGATCGTGTAGAATCCGTCACAATGGTCGATGTAACACCGGATGGAGATATTATCCGTGATTCAGAGCAGACGATTGATGTTGATTTCGTTTGTATTGCAGGAGGACTTTACCCATTAGCAGAACTTGCTGCTGTTGTCGGTTGTCCTTTCGAATATAGTGAAGAACTTGGTGGTCATGTGCCAATTCATAATGAAGCTATGGAAACTCCTATTGAAGGTATTTATGTTGCTGGCAATATTACCGGAATTGAAAGTGCCAAAGTTGCTAGAGAACAAGGTAAAGTTGCGGGACTTTCTATTGCAAAGGCAATGACTAATCAAGCAACTATAGATGAAAAGCTTCAAGCCGCGATTGCAGGGGTTCAGAAGACTCGGGATGAAGCTACGATTCAATTCCATCCTCAAATTGACAAGGGACGTGCTAAAATCACTGCTTCACATGAACGAATTCGTTCATCAAATTAGGCATATTAACAGGAGTATTTGATGATAATACGGATAATTTAAACTTCATCTGCATTCCTTTAGCACGTAATGAAAAAAGGTAGAAAAATTTATACATAATTGTGTTTGGAGGTCTAGTCAATGAGTGAAAAGAACTATGAAGTAGCAGTAATTGGTGGAGGTATTGTCGGTTCTGCTGTAGCTTATTATCTTGCTGAATCAGGCTTGGATTGTATTTTG
>JAPFCO010000053.1 GCA_026169505.1 Pseudogracilibacillus sp. | reverse complement strand
ATTATCCATTGGTATCATTTGAATATTCGCACCAGCTAATTGAAAAGATTGTAAAGCAAAGAAATATGTTGGTTCTTCTACCCATACTTCATCACCTGGATTTACAAGTAATCGAGTCGTAAAATCAATACCTTGGGCAGCTCCGGCAGTGATTAAAATTTCCTCTTCTTGTACATGAATATGTCGACGCTTACCTTGCTCCTTTATCCAGTTTTTTACTAATGTTGGTCCTTCGCCCCCAGCATATTGGAGCGCCTCTTCCCCTCTATTATTTAATATATCTACAGATGCCTGTTTGAACTCTTCAATTGGAAATAGATCAGGAGACGGTGAGCCATATGATAGGAATATATGATCCTTTTGCTTTGGCTTTTCATCCCTACCACTTACCGGTTGAAGAGATGCAAGATATTTTGAAATTGAAGATTTAGGTTGTTCATAAACCATAAATAATCCCACTCTCCTATGCTCTAAGATACGCGCCGAATTCTTCTTTCCAATCTATTTCCGATACTTTGAATTATCTGTACTAATAAAACAAGGATTACGACCGTTACAAGGATGGTAAGTGAATCAAATCGCTGGTATCCATACGTAATTGCGACATCTCCCAGTCCGCCAGCACCAACCGCTCCTGCCATAGCAGTTGCTCCAACTAAACCAATTGTTGCTGTAGTAACACTTAATACAAGAGAAGCCAATGCTTCCGGAAATAAAAATCGACGGATAATTTGTAACGGGGTTGCCCCCATGGACTTAGCTGCTTCAATAATCCCTGCATCTACTTCTAAAATAGAATTTTCTACTAACCTAGAAATATATGGACCAATATGCAGTATTAGTGGCACAATTGCAGCTGATGTTCCAATCGATGTCCCGACAATTAACCGTGTCAATGGAATAATTGCTACGAGTAATATAATAAATGGTATGGACCGAAGAATATTTACGATCGGATTTAATATGGAGTAAATAATTTTACTTTCCAATATATGTCCTTTACGAGTAACAACTAGTGTTATTCCCAAAAACATTCCCAACACACTACCAAAGAAGAGTCCAACACTAACCATGTGCAACGTTTCCCAAACTGCCTTTAGAATAATATCGGATCCGACTTCCATCTCTCATAACCTCCTTCATTGTGACTTGTTCATCTGATGCAAACTGTAATGCCTTTTCAATTTCTTCATCAGAACCAATCAATTCTAGTAGTAAATTACCGAACGGGATATCACCAAGTTCAATCACATTTGCTGACAGTACATTCACTTCTACCTGAAATCGTTTCGCTATTTGTGAGATAACTGGTTTGCCTGAGCTCACCCCTAAAAACTTAAATTGAAATACGCGGCCATTGTATTGTGCTGCTTCTAATTGACGATAAACACTCTGAGGAATCTCGTCTCGAACAATTGATTTCACAAAATTATACGTTGTTTCTGTTTGTGGATTTGTAAACACATCTAATACGGTGCCATGTTCGATTACTTCCCCGGCCTCCATTACGGCAACACGATTACATACTTCTTTAATCACTTCCATTTCATGTGTAATGATTAAAACGGTTATATTGTATGCTTCATTAACTTTTTTCAATAAGTTCAAAATCGACACCGTCGTTTGTGGGTCCAATGCTGATGTTGCTTCATCACAAAGTAGTACACTTGGATTCGTTACAAGTGCCCTTGCAATTCCAACACGTTGTTTTTGACCTCCTGATAATTGATCCGGATAGTTATTGATTTTATCGCCTAGTCCAACGAAATCCAATGTTTCTTTGACTCGTTTTTCTATCTCCGACTTCTTCACCTTACTTAATAATAGAGGCATCGCAACATTGTCATAAACTGTTTTGGAGTTTAAGAGATGAAAATGTTGAAAAATCATGCCAATTCCTTTTTGTGCTTGACGTAATTGTTTTTTCGGTAAAGTTGCTAAGTTTTCTCCATTAACGAGCACTTTCCCACTTGTTGGCTTTTCTAATAAATTAACCGTTCGAACTAATGTACTCTTACCAGCACCACTAAATCCAATGACACCGAATATATCGCCTTTATTCACCGTTAAGTCTACGTCCTTCAATGCTGTTACTTCTTTCGCTTTACTAGTAAACACTTTAGAGACGTTTTGGAATTCTATCATTAGACTTGGCTCCTTTCTTATTTTCTCTTAAAAGGCCGGAACAACTGCCCCTTCATATTCGTTCTCAATAAAGTCTTTTACTTTATCTGTTTTTAAATGTTCGACTAGTATTTGAACCGCTTCATCATCTTTATTATCTGGACGTGCTACTAAAATATTGACATACGGGGAATCATTTCCTTCGATAATTAATGCATCTTCGGTTGAATGAAAACCACCTTCTAATGCATAATTGGTACTAATTGCGGCTGCTTCTACATCATCCAATGAATGGACTAATAACTCACTATCAACAGCAATAAACTCAAGGTCTTTATCATTTTTCGTAATATCTTCTAATCTATATTCATCTTCTACTTCCTCATCTAATTCAATCAAGTCATTCGCTGCTAGTAACTCTAGAGCTCGTGAGAAGTTGACTGGATCTTTCGGAATGGATACTTTTGCTTTGTCAGATAATTCGTCGATGGAATCGATATTGCGTGAATAAACACCAAATGGTTCAATATGAACACCAGTTACTTCTACTAAATCAAGACCACTATCTTCATTTACTTGTTCTAAATATGGTGTGTGTTGGAAGAAGTTTACATCAAATTGTCCATCAGCCGTTTGTTGATTGGACTGGATGCCATCAGATAAAATCGATAGTTCTAACTCGACACCATCTTCTGCTAAATCATCTGATATTTCTTCTAATATTTCAGCGTGTGGTATGGACACTGTACTTACTTTTAACTTTGTTGTTTCTTCTTCCGCATCACTTGCTTCACTGTCGCCACATGCACTTAATAAGAATACCCCTGCCAATCCTATAATTAATATGTGAAAAATATTGAGTTTTTTTCTCATTGTATTTGTCTCCTTTTATAAGTTAAATCAATCTCATAATACTGGTTTATCGCCAAGACGCTACAGTATGTAGTTGCGTAGTTGCTTTCTTAACTTCATACTGTACCTCATGGCTGTCTTTTGTAATTATGAAATTGATTCAAATGTATAACAATGTATCCATACACCATTTTTATCATAGTCATATATTTCATTACGTTTGAATCCATAACGCTCATATAATTTTACTGCTTTTTCCATAATATCCGTAGTGTGTAACGAAATTGCTTGTGCATTATTCTTCTGTGCATATTCAATAGATTGATCTAACAGTTTCTTAGCAATCCCTAATCCACGACCATCAGGATGAACTGCAAGAAAACGAATGATTGGATGTTCAATTTGTAATGGAGGTTCGTCATACGCTAAATCAGACGAACGAAATAACTGCACCGTACCTAAAATTCTATTACCACTTCGAGCAACAAGTAGTGTATCAATCTGTTCGTTATCAACCGCGGCTTTTACTTCTTCAAAATACTTTTCCCAACGCTCTGGTTCAAAAGCTTCTTGATATTGGATATAACTTTCGATCAGTAAGTCCCGTACAGCTTCCTTTTCTTCTTCTTTCATTTCTCTAATTTCTATTACTTGCTGTTGCACCGATATATTAATCACTCCTATCTACTTACTCGGATTTGAACGTAAAAAAATTACCCTATTGATATTTGTTCCTTTTTGTATATTTTGCCTAGTCGCTCATATGAATCATTCCGTGCTTGTCGGTTTTGTAATGGTGTATGGAAAATGAATTCATCAATTTTATACTGTTCATGCATGGCATCAAGTTTTTCTTTAATAGATGCTGCTGTTCCTGACACGACAGCTACTTGCTTTTCCTTCACTGTAAATGCT
>JAPFCO010000010.1 GCA_026169505.1 Pseudogracilibacillus sp. | reverse complement strand
CTCTGTAAGTGTCAGTCAGGTGAGAAGCGGGTGCTCCTACTTGTCTTTTAGATCATATGAACTTTTCAAATTCACTACTACAGAATAACACATCCAATACACCTTGTCAAATCGAAATGGATTTAAAGTGATTTTTAATAACATCTACGTAAAATTTCAACCTACTTGTGTTGATTCTAATAGTCCACATGTTTCTCACGCTTTTTCTGGCTAGTAACGAGCCATTAACTTCAAGTTTCAAAATAATTGCATAAAAATGAACATGTGCTTGCCTCAAGTATTAAAAATCGAGTTTACGGAAGGTTATAATAACAAATCAGGTAATTACTATTTTATAGATTTTTTTATTCCGTACCCTACTTTCATCCCCAACAAAATACGTTTAAATAATTTGTTAGATTCAATTTATAAATTTCATTTACTTACGTATTTACAAATCTTAGTAACAATCAGTTGGTACTTGAGGAAGTTACCGCTATTCACAATGAACATAGACTGTGACATAAGTGCTGGGTTGTTTTTATTAAAAAATACAGAGATACTAATAAATCACTCTCCATAATAATTGATACAAGAGAAATTCGCATCCTGAATATACTTCGCTTTTTAGCGGGCGAGTGCTGAGCCACTTCGGGCTACGCCCTACGCGTCTTTCCGATCTCTTTTCTCCCGCGACGTACAGGATGTGCTAGTGTCTGCGTTGCCACAGGACGTGGCGGTCTTAGCCGACCAGGAGTCTTCGTATATTTAGGATGCTCAGTTTTTATTGATTGAATTAGATTTTGTTATGAACAATACACATCAAATACTTCTTCCACTAACATGCGATTCGGCACTAGTAAATATAAGCTCTCAAATATTGTAGATAAATAACACATTTCCGAAGCGACAGTTTAACTATAAATATTCTTTACGTCGCGGTATCCGTCAATTATGATAATTAAAAAACGTCAAACGGAACATACGTTCCCATTTGTGTGTTTTTATGCTAGAATATAAATTATAACATCCCATATGTACAAGATGATATTTTCTATTTGATAGGAGGTGGTATGATGAGTCTGTTTGAATCATTAAGTATCATCATACAATCTAGTTTAATGTTATTAACTCTCCTGACGTTAATTATCACGATCATTATGCTTGTGCTTAAAAATAAGTAACCGAATGATACTTACATATCCGGTTACTTCTCCAAAGTGGTTATCATGCAATGGACGAGAGCTTATGAGACCATCTAACATAAGCATCTCGTTCTTCCTAGCCTTATTTTTTGCCTACTTTATTCGTAATCTCTGATTGGATTTCTTCAATAAAGTCATCAAACGCAAATGAAGTTGTCTCTTTTTCTCCATAACGTCTCACATTGACCGTGTTTGACTCTATTTCTTTATCACCGATGACGAGAGCGAATGGAATCTTCTTCGTTTGTGCTTCACGAATTTTATAACCAATTTTCTCATCACGAACATCAACATCAACACGAATGCCTGCACGTTTTAATTTATCTTGTAATTCAGTTGAATAATCTAAATGAGCTGAAATAGATACAGGAATAATTTGCACTTGTACTGGTGCTAACCAAGTTGGGAAAGCTCCTTTGTATTCTTCAATTAAATAAGCAACAAATCGTTCCATTGTAGAAACAACACCACGGTGAATAACGATAGGACGATGATGCTTCCCATCTTCTCCGATATAAGACAGATCGAAACGCTCAGCAACTTGATAGTCTAATTGTACCGTCGACAATGTTTCATCATGGCCTAATGCTGTTTTGACTTGCACATCTAACTTCGGACCGTAAAACGCAGCCTCGCCAATAGCTTCTACATAAGGAAGCTCTAATTCATCCATCGTTTCTTTTAACGCCGCTTCCGCTACTTCCCACATCTCATCATTATCAATGTATTTCTCTTTATCTTCTGGATCGCGATACGATAAACGAAAATAAAAATCTTCTATGCCAAAATCTTTATATACTTCACGAATCAATTCGACAACGCGAATGAATTCATCTTTAATTTGATCTGGACGAGCAAAAATATGCGCATCATTTAACGTCATCCCACGCACACGTTGCAATCCTGCTAATGCACCTGACATTTCATAACGGTGCATCGTACCTAGTTCTGCAATCCGCACAGGTAAATGACGATAACTGTATAAATCATTTTTAAAGACCATCATATGATGTGGGCAGTTCATCGGACGTAAAAATAATTCTTCGTTTTCCATTTTCATCGAAGGGAACATGTCTTCCTGATAGTGATCATAATGTCCACTAGTTTTATATAATTCAGCACTTCCTAAAACAGGTGTATAAACATGATCATAACCAAGCTTTTCTTCTAAATCAACAATATAACGTTCAATGATACGCCGGATTGTTGCTCCATTCGGTAACCAAATTGGTAATCCTTGGCCAACTTTTTGTGACACGGTAAATAATTCTAACTCTTTTCCTAATTTACGATGATCACGTTCTTTTCGTTCTTCTAAAATGTTTAAATGTTTCTTAAGTTCTGCTGGTTTTTCAAAAGCTGTTCCGTACACACGTTGTAATTGCTGATTATTACTATCTCCACGCCAATAAGCTCCGGAAATTGTTAATAATTTAAATGCTTTAATTTTGCTCGTTGATGGCACATGGACCCCGCGACATAGATCGAAAAATTCACCTTGCCTATAAATGGTAATCGGATCCCCTTCAGGAATATCGTCAATAAGTTCTATTTTTAAATCATCGCCGATGTCACGAAATAGTTGTTTGGCTTCTTCACGTGACACTTCTTCACGTTCAATGACAAGATTCTCATCAATAATTCGCTGCATTTCTTTCTCGATTTTCGGCAAATCTTCTGGTGTAATTGACTCTTCCATATCCAGATCATAATAAAATCCTTCTTCAATGACTGGACCAACACCAAATTTGACATCTTTATACAATCGTTTAATTGCTTGTGCCATGAAGTGTGCTGTCGAATGACGCATAATATCAATACCGTCTTGTTCACGATACGTAAT
>JAPFCO010000395.1 GCA_026169505.1 Pseudogracilibacillus sp. | reverse complement strand
TTTAATAAAGACTACAATACAAATATGACTTGTCTAGAGGTGTTAAGATTGAACACGGAAAAGATAGCGAATTATATAGCAATAAAAAACGAAATGGAACAGATGATACATACAGGGCAATTTAAAGTAGGTCAAAAACTTCCATCTGAAACTGACATGGCCAAACGATTTAACGTTAGTCGAGAAACCTTTCGATCCTCGATTCGTTTATTAGAACAAGCAGGTAAGGTTATTATCAAACATGGTGTCGGTACATTCATTACCAATCCATTACCTATGATTCCATGTAGTCTAGAGACGTTGACGAAGATCACCGATTTAATTGAAAATGCCAATCTAACAGAAGACGAGCAACAAGATTTTACTAACATAACGACTTGCACACCAGAATGGGCCGATAAGTTACAAATAGAACAAAACAGTTTAGTCGTTTTTCATCAAAGAATTCGCATGGCTAATCATGAACCAGTCGTCTTATCACAAAATATTATGCCAAAAGATTTAGTGAAGGATGCCTTTGAAAAGAAACCATTAACAGGGTCATTGACAGAATTCCTTGAAAACGAATGTCAGATTAAAACGATGTTGAGCGATACAGAATTAACCGTCCCTTTGCATACAGATCCATTAAGTCAGAAGTTATTAATCCATCCGAATACAACCGTGCTTTTAATGAAACAAATCCATTATGATGAATTTAACAGTCCCGTCATGTACAGCTGTGATTACTTCCGAAATGATATCTTCTCATTTCATGTTAGAAGAACACGCAATGCGTAAGGAACAGAAATAGCCCTTCTACTTGATTTCGTCACACATCAAGTAGAAAGGCTTTTTTCATGAAAATTTCAGCTTCAAATCAAAAAAGGTCCCAGCACGTTTTACCGCGATAGAACCTAATTATGATAAGAAATTTTCAAATGATTCATGCAGATAGAGATGCATATACAGGGTGCAAATTTTCTATTCTAAGAAGTCGTAAATTACTAACCTTTTTCAATGGACACATTTTTCTTCGCATGTAACAATTCTTATCCCATCGATGAAAAGTACATCTTTACACCGTTTTTTCGTCCATCATTTCTTTGACCAATTGCTTGTTCCGTTCTTTAAATACGTCATGATGCGAGGAAACCATTGCAAACTTATCAGCTTTTGGTTCAATATATTGTTTCGCTCGATTCACTGCATTTGCGGCATCTTGAAAAGCGCCAGCAATTAAATTCACTTTCCCGTCATACATTAAAATATCACCAGCAGCATAAAGACCAGGGATCGATGATTCGCTCTTACTGTTGCCTTTGATAAAATAATTATCCGCTCGCTCAATCGGTAATACACTATTTTCAAGCAAGGAAGTATCACGCTCGTAGCCATGACTCACAATTACTTCATCGATTTCTAACTCCGTCCTAATACCTGACTCTTTATTGGTTACTTCCACCTTCTCAACCGCTTCATGCTGCTCATCTGCAATCAATTTCGTAATCGTTGAATTAAATAAACAAACGACCGAGCTCTTCTGTAATGCGACAGAATGAGATTCATGACAAGTGAAATCGCCATTACGACATGATATAAATACTTGTTTCGCAACCGGCTCTAGCTCCATCGCCCAATCAATCGCTGAATTTCCGCCTCCAGAAATGATCACTGTTTTATTTTTGAAATGGTTTAAATTTTTCACCGTATAATTTAAATTGGCCATCTCAAATCTCTCTGCCCCTTCTACCGCCAATTTTTGGGGATTTAAGATGCCACCACCAACAGCCATAATTACTGTTTTCGATAAATGAACGTCACCTGTAGCTCCATATAATTCAAAAAT
Source organism: Pseudogracilibacillus sp. (assembly GCA_026169505.1). Taxonomy (GTDB): domain Bacteria; phylum Bacillota; class Bacilli; order Bacillales; family Amphibacillaceae; genus Pseudogracilibacillus. The sequence continues at coordinate 10,275 of JAPFCO010000395.1, read as the reverse complement.
ACCTGCATCATTTCGCGCAATTGATTCGATTTTCTCACTAACTACGACCGTTGGATCAAAAGTTAATCCTTGTTCCACAAGTTGTTCGATCACTTTAGCACCAGGAGCTGGAGTTAAACCACCAATATCCCAAATCATTTTCTCTGGATATACATGAATTTTTCCACCTAATTCTGGTTGGTACTCAATTACTTTTGTTTTCATATCCCGAAGACCACTATAAAACGTTGAGAACAAACCAGCTGGACCGCCTCCAACAACTGTCACATCAAATATATTAGTTTCTTGCATTTCCATCACTCTCTTTTCACCCGATTTATGTATGTTTAAATGTATTGACAACATGACTCGACGATATTATAGTTATGATTATACTGAAACTGATAATCATTCTCAAGTTTTTGTGTGTTATGGAAAAAAAGGAGGATTTACAATGGTTCGTATGCAAACACACCATTTAGACGTTAACTACGGTGAACGTTCTATTATAGAAGGATTAAGCTTAAACGTACCTGATAAGAAAATTACGACAATCATCGGTTCCAATGGCTGTGGAAAATCAACTCTATTAAAAGCAATGACGCGAATCATCCCGCACCAATCAGGCTCCATTGTCCTAGATGGAAAAAACATTCACAAAGAAAATACGAAACAGCTTGCTAAAAAGATTGCCATTTTACCACAGTCACCCGAAAGTGCGCATGGATTAACAGTCGGTGAGCTTGTTTCCTATGGTCGTTTTCCTTACCAAAAAGGCTTTGGTAAATCGACAAAACAAGACTATGAAGCAATTGACTGGGCATTAGATGTCACCGCTACGGCTGAATTTAAATATCGTCCAGTTGACGCCCTATCAGGTGGACAACAACAACGTGTCTGGATTGCGATGGCACTTGCACAAGAGACAGAGATCATTTTCCTCGATGAACCAACGACCTATCTAGATATGGCTCATCAGCTCGAAGTGTTAGAACTGTTAGAAAAACTCAATCAAGAGCAAGGTCGAACCATTATCATGGTGTTACACGACGTCAACCAAGCAGCCCGCTTTGCAGATTATATGATTGCCTTAAAACAAGGCCAAATTGTGAAAACAGGGACATGTGAAGAGGTAATGAAATCTGACGTATTACAAGAAGTTTTTCAAATTGATGCACTCATTGGGGAAGATCCTCGAACGAAGAAACCCATTTGTCTCACATATAATATTTTAAAAGGAGAAACAAACAATGAAAAAAATACTCATTCCATTTACCCTGCTCTCGCTCATTCTACTGGCAGCATGTAATAGTTCTAATGAAAATGATACAACAGAAGAGAATATCGACACGTTTTCCTATGAATCAGAAGCGGGACCTATCGAAGTTCCAACTGATCCACAACGAATCGTAGTCCTATCCACTTATGCAGGTGATGTCATCAAATTAGGGGGCAATATCGTCGGTGCTGATTCATGGTCGATTGACAATCCAAACTTTGCTGAGGATTTACAAGATACGGAAGAAGTGTCGGATGAAAGTTTAGAAAAGATCATCGAACTTGAACCAGACTTAATTATCGGTTTATCAACGATTAAAAATGTTGATAAATTAAATGAAATCGCCCCAACGGTTACATATACGTACGGCGAAGTAGACTACTTACAACAGCATATTGAAATTGGAAAATTATTAAATAAAGAAGCAGAAGCTACCGCATGGGTAGAAGACTTTGAAGAACGCGCAGAAGCACTCGGAGAAAAGGTGAAAGAAAAAGTCGGTGAAGATGCAACCGTATCAGTCATTGAAGATTATGATAAACAATTATACGTCTTTGGTGATGATTGGGGTCGAGGTACAGAAATTTTATATCAAGCAATGGGATTAAATATGCCTAAAAAGGTAGAAGAAATGGCATTAAATGAAGGATATTATGCATTATCATTAGAAGTATTACCTGAATATGTCGGTGATTACCTTGTTTTCAGTCGTAACGAGGGAGCAGACAACGCTTATCTCGAATCAGATACGTACAACGATATTCCTGCCGTAAAAGACGGACATGTATTTGAAGTAGAACAAAGCTCCTTCTATTTCAACGATGCGACAACTTTAGATTACCAACTAGACTTCTTTGAAGAAAGTTTTTTACAAGAAAATTAAATGCTCGACATGAGCTATATTCGCTCCAGATCATTGGATTTTGCTCGAGGAAGATGTTATTTGCTCAAGAACCAATTTTTTTTGCTCATGATTGACACTTTTAAGTCGTCATTTATTTCACCTGAGTGAATTTCATAATTACCCAAATCAGCTATATCACTACAACATGTAGTTAATAAAGGTTCAACGAAACTACATGTTGTAGTGATGTGGCGCTAAATCCAAATTATGACATTCACTAACCTATGTAGACAATAAGTTTTAAAAAGGAAAGATGGATTACGATGGCAGTTAAAAATAAAAAAAGCTACCAAAAGATGTTTCTGTTTATAGGGGTAATCACCCTTTTCTTCGTGATGTTTCTCGTTGCAATCCTATTCGGTGCAGCCGATACAACGATGAAAGACGTATATTTAGCAATGACAACGAATCAATCAAGCGACACAATCAATATTATCCGCGACATTCGTTTACCTAGAGAAATCGCCGCTGTTTTTGTCGGTGCAGCTCTAGCAACTGCCGGCGCAATTATGCAAGGTATGACGAGGAATCCACTAGCAGATCCAGGGCTACTCGGACTTACAGCAGGAGCAAATGCAGTATTAGCTATCACGATTGCTTTTTTTCCTACAGTTAATTATTTCGGCATTATGATCGCTTGTTTCATCGGTGCGCTCATTGGGGCCGTGATGGTCTTTAGCATTGGATTTGCAACAAAAGGTGGACTCTCTCCCTTTCGAATTATCCTTGCTGGGGCAGCAGTTTCTGCATTTTTATATGCAGTCGAACAAGGGATTGGTATCTATTTTAAAGTGTCAAAAGACATCACAATGTGGACGGCAGGAGGATTAATCGGCACGACATGGAAACAGTTATCCATCATTTTACCTGTGCTCATCATTGGCCTGATCATTGCCATTATTTTATCGAAACAATTAACGATTCTTAGCTTAAATGAAGAAGTAGCCATCGGATTAGGACAAAAAGTAAAATGGATTAAGGCTATTTTATTTTTCGTCATCCTTATGTTAGCAGGTACGGCCGTTGCCTTAGTTGGTAATCTTGCCTTCATCGGCTTAATGATTCCACACATCGTCCGAGCAATTGTCGGAACAGATTATCGATTCATTATTCCTATGTCCATCATCATCGGAGCCATTTTCATGTTGTTCGCAGATACGATTGCTCGAACAATTAATGCACCATATGAAACCCCAATGATTGCTGTCGTCGCTATACTTGGCTTACCATTCTTCCTTTTCATCGTTCGTAAAGGAGGCGTGGCATTTTCATGATCCATCCAACTTTAATCAAAAAACAACGGATGATTGTCATTTTGCTCATCATTCTAATCGTGGTAACAAGCTTCATCAGTATCCGAATTGGTCATGCTGCCATTTCATATGAGCGCATTTTACCAACATTTTTCGGTCAAGGAACAGCGAAGGACGCATTTGTTTTATTTTCCATTCGCTTACCACGCATGATCATTACGATGCTTGCTGGTATGGCATTAGCATTATCTGGTTCGATTTTACAAAGTATTACTCGAAATGATTTAGCAGACCCAGGCATTATTGGCATTAACTCTGGAGCAGGAGTAGGAATTGCTCTGTTCTTTTTGTTCTTTCCAGTCGATACAGGAGTATTTACGTATGTACTACCTTTTGTCGCATTTATCGGAGCGCTCATTACTGTCGCATTAATCTATTTATTTGCTTACGAAAAACATCGTGGTCTCCAACCAATCAAATTCGTCTTAATTGGTGTCGGTTTTTCGATGGCACTTTCTGGTCTGATGGTAGTACTAATTTCTTCTGCAGACCGTACAAAAGTCGATTTTATCGCGAAATGGCTTGCAGGCAATATTTGGGGAACAGACTGGCCTTTCATTTGGGCCATTCTTCCATGGCTACTCATCCTCATCCCATTTACGCTCTATAAAGCGAACCAACTGAATATGCTTGGATTAAATGAACCCGTTGCAATCGGAATCGGCGTACCAATCGAGCGCGAGCGCATCAAACTATTGATCGCCGCTGTCGCACTTGCAGCATCAGCCGTATCAGTAACTGGTGGTATCGCCTTTATTGGCCTTATGGCACCACATATTGCCAAGGCACTCGTCGGCCCAAGAAATCAATTATATATCCCAATCGCAATTCTAATCGGTGGATGGCTCTTACTACTAGCAGACACAATTGGGCGTAATGCCGTAGAACCAGATGGCATCCCAGCTGGCATCATGGTCGCATTAATCGGCGCACCGTACTTCATTTATTTATTAATGAAAAAATAAAAAGGTGAGGAAGTGAGCCTGTTCATCTTAGCTCACTTTCCTCACCTTTTAACCTGTGCTTTAAACACTTCAATAAACTCCCTTGGTGATGCGTCCACCGTATACGAATACACTCCACCACTTGTGTGTACATACAAGAGTCCACCCACTTTTCCCACCTGCCGATACGACATATCCAGTACATTTGCAATCAGAAACTCCCGATATTCCGTCACTAATTTTTCAGGATATAAATACATCATACGCTTATCCTCGACCTCTGTTTTCCCTATACTCGTCACTACCCGAAGCGTTTTACTATACGCCTGCTTTGCTAGAACGTGCATATTTCCCCTACACCTTTCCGATCCATATCTCACGTGAGATTTTCATCTACTATAATAAACCTAGCTAATAAAAGCCAATGCAACGACTTCAGAAGCATATTTTTTTAAAATACAAGCAGCGGCGGAACTTTTTTATGAAACGCTACAGAGTACTTATCCACATTCGGTTCAAGACAACTAAAATCCCCCAACCGCCCACATCTCAATAAAAAACATCTTTGACCACCTTGGTCTAACATGCTATAATACAACTGAATCGACCATACCGGTCTATTTCAAAACACAATACGATGAATGGAGGGAAACTATATGCCACAACCATTTGAACGACTAGATAAAGGCAAACAGGATCGCATCATCACCGCTGCATTAAAAGAGTTTGCAGCAAAAGGCTATGAACTAGCATCGACCAATCAAATTGTCAAAGAAGCTAGAATTGGCAAAGGCATGCTTTTTTATTACTTTTCGAATAAATTAGGACTTTATCTTTATCTCGTTGATTATGCTCTTTCCACCTTTATTGATAATTTCTTGGATGTCATTGATACAAATGAGCCTGATTTTATCGAACGCTTTCGGATAACAGCACAAGTTAAAATGACATATTACCACAAACATTTTCATGTAAGTAATTTTATCTCTTCCGTTTATTTAAATGAAAAAGTCATTTTACCGGAAAACCTTCAAAACCGTCTCAATAAATTTGAAACATTAGCATACGAAAAGATTTATGACAACATTGACACCTCCTTGTTTCGCGACGGAATCAATGTAGAGAAAGCTTTTCAATTAATTCGCTGGTCGATCGAAGGGTATCAAAATAAATTAATTTCCCAATTGCAAAATCAATCGTTGCCATCATTGAACCTAGATCCGTACTGGCAAGAATTTTATGAGTACTTGGATATTTTGAAAAAAACTTTTTATAAAGAACAGGAGGATGAAGCATGAGCATATTAAACATTTCGAATCTAACAAAAAGATTCGGAAACTTCACCGCTTTAGATGGAGTCAATTTAGAAGTAAATAAAGGAGAAGTGTACGGTTTCATTGGTCCGAACGGTGCTGGAAAGTCAACAACGATTCGGGTATTACTCGGAATTTTAAAAGCTACGTCAGGAAACGCAACTATTTTTGGCCAAGATGTCTGGAAAGATGCAGTAGATATTCATAAACGAATCGCTTACGTACCTGGCGATGTCAATTTATGGCCGAATTTAACAGGTGGGGAAGTGATTGATCTCTTTGTTAAATTACGAGGTACAAACAACAAAAGCAAACGAGAAGAACTGATCAAAAAATTCGATCTCGATCCAACGAAAAAATGCCGTACCTATTCAAAAGGAAATCGACAAAAAGTGGCACTAATCGCAGCTTTTGCATCAGATGCTGATCTATATATTTTAGATGAACCTACATCTGGACTTGATCCATTAATGGAAAGAGAGTTTCAACAATGTGTGCTCGAGGCAAAACAAGCAGGAAAAAGCGTCTTACTTTCCAGTCATATTTTATCGGAAGTGGAAAAACTATGTGACAAAGTAAGTATCATTCGCGAAGGTAAAATTATCGAATCAGGTACATTAGATGAGCTACGTCACTTAACGAGAACTATTTTAGTCGTTGAAACGAAACAGCCAATGCCTGCGCTTCAAGAAGTAGAGGGTGTGCACGATATTGAAGTAAAAGACCAAACCCTATCTTTTCATGTAGATACAGAACATTTAGATCAGGTAATGCAATATGTGACTCAATTTGGCATCATCAAACTCGAAAGCGCTCCACCAACATTAGAAGATTTATTTATGCGCCATTATGAAGGAGCCCAACATACTGGGGGTACATCGTAAATGAACAAACAATTATATTATAACACCGGCATTCTTTCACGATTTATGATCCGACGAGATCGGATTCGACTCCCAATTTGGTTGTTTTCGATTACACTCATTACGATTCTAGTCGCAAATGCTTTTACCGATTTATATGCAACCGATCAAGAAAGTCAGGCAATCGCCGAAACAATGAGTAATCCTGCCATGTCAGCAATGGTTGGTCAAGGCTATGGATTAGACAATTATACGACTGGAGCGATGATGGCACATCAAATGTTACTTTTCACTGCATTAGCTGTCGCCATTATGAGTATTTTACTCGTAACGAGACATACGCGCGCTGATGAAGAAGATGGTCGCATTGAAATGATTCGCTCCCTACCTACGGGACGGCTATCTAATTTACATGCTACTGTTCTTGTAGTCTCAGCGACTAATATCATCTTAGCGCTCCTTGTAGGATTCAGTTTATATGCACTACAAATCGAGAGTATGGATTTACAAGGCTCTTTATTATACGGCGCAGCTCTAGGAGTAACTGGAATTTTCTTTACGGCAGTTACTGCACTATTTGCTCAGCTCTCTGAAAATGCACGTGGTACAATTGGGTTATCGTTCACCGTATTAGGTATTGCCTATTTGATTCGTGCAATTGGTGACGCTGGAAACGAAATGATTTCTTGGTTTTCTCCACTCGGTTGGGTATTAGCCTCAGAAGTATATGTGAATAATTATTGGTGGCCAATGATACTAACATTAGGTGCCGCTATTTTACTCATTGTTCTAGCACTTTATTTAAATGCTATTCGTGATTTAGAGTCAGGATTCATTTCAGCAAAACCTGGTAGAAAACATGCATCTATTTTCTTACAAAGTCCACTTGGCCTTACACTCCGTATCCAGCGCACGAGCATGATTGCTTGGATGATAGGAATGGTCTTACTTGGCGCTTCTTACGGGTCTGTTTTAGGTGATTTAGAATCTTTCTTTGGGGAAAATGAGATGATGCAGGAACTATTAACATCAGCTGAAGGTTATTCACTTACAGAACAATTTATTCCAATGTTAATGATTATTATGGCAATGCTTAGTACCGTGCCAGCACTAATGGCGATGCTTAAACTAAAAAGTGAAGAAAGGAAAAATCGAACAGAACATCTATTAGGAAGAGCCGTATCTCGTACAAAACTAATCGGAGGTTATTTTTTCATCGCTATTTCCGTAAGTGTTATTATGGTTTCTTTAGCAGCCATTGGTCTTTGGTCTGCTGGTTCAACAGTCATGGATGATCCAATCTCATTTGGTACTATTTATCAAGCAGCAATTGTGTATTTACCAGCGATCTGGGTCATGCTTGCAATCGCCTTATTATTAATGGGGATAAACCCTCGTTTAACCGGACTCACTTGGTTATATCTTGGCTATTCTTTCTTTGTCATCTATTTGGGAGGCTTGCTTAATGTACCTAATTGGTTAGGGAATCTTTCTCCTTATGGTCATATTTCACAACTTCCAATTGAAGATATGGATTATATGGCATCTGCTTGCTTAACCATTATCGCTATTCTAATTAGTGTGATTGGATTTGCTGCATATAGGAAGCGAGATATCGAAGGATAAAAAAACGACAGCCTCTACACATCGTGAATAAAAACTAGAGGCTGTTTTGTTGATCGAGTAAACGTTCCACTGTTGATTCCACTTTAAATAAGCGATTATTCAATACAACCGTATCTGAATCCCTTTTCTCCATCTTACGATCCATTACTTTAAGAATCGTAACAACATCTTCAGACACATTCTCCTCAATTCGTTTCGTACTAGCTTTAATATCACTAAGTTCGCCTTCCATATGACCCATACTCGTTTTCATTTCACTAACTTCGCCCTCAACATGAATCATACTCGTTTTCACTTCACTGACTTCGCCTTCCAATTGACCCATACTCGTTTTCATTTCACTAACTTCGCCTTCCAATTGACCCATACTCGTTTTCATTTCACTAACTTCGCCTTCGACATGAATCATACTCGTTTTCATATTGCTTAATTCTTTATCTATTAGGCTAAAACGCTTGTTTGTATTCTCTTCCATCTTAGATAAGTTCGTTTCCATCTCAGATAATTTACGTAATATTTTATCTTCAGCCATAAAGTATTCCTCCCTTCTGTGATTAATTTAATAAAATAGCTTAGTAAAGTTTTATGTCTATAAAGATTAGCCTATTTCTTTTAAATAGTCAAAACACCAAATTGACATTTTCAAAGTAAAAACAACCTTTTTCTTCCACTAAAAGGCGAGAAATAAAAGTTTAACCGCTTCTAATTTTGTATATTTCTATTTTCAAATCCTATACAGAGGAAAAAATACTTTTAAAGAAAAAAGGAATAAATTTCTTCTTTAAAATAATATAGTTGATATCCTATTTACCCAAGTGGTAATCTAAAGATAATACATAGAAGAGGTGATCATGAATGAGTAAACAAATTCCAACAATTATTTTAAACGATGGTTTAGATGTGCCTGCGATTGGATTCGGTACATATGCACTGAATGGAAATGAAGGCGTTCAAGCAATCCAAAGCGCGATTGATGTCGGTTACCGCTTAATTGACACTGCTTATAATTATGAAAATGAAGGAACGGTAGGAGAAGCAGTACGACGTAGCACGATCCCAAGAGAAGAATTACGCATTACGTCAAAATTACCAGGACGCTATCACGAATATGAGAAATCTGTCCCTACCATTCAAGAATCTTTATACCGTGCTAACTTGGATTATTATGATTTATATCTGATCCATTGGCCAAATCCAATCCAAGATAATTATGTGGAAGCTTGGGAGTCATTAATCCAAGCCCAAAAATGGGGACTTGTTCGTTCCATTGGAGTTTGTAATTTCCTGCCAGAACACATGGAACGCTTGGAAAAGGAAACTGGCGTAAAACCTAGTATCAATCAAATTGAATTACATCCTTTTTTCAATCAAGCAGACCAAAGAAACTGGCATACTGAAAATAACATCCAAACTCAGTCTTGGAGCCCAATAGCTCGTGCTAATAAAGTCTTTGAAAAGGAAGCGATTCAACAGATTGCAGCACAACACGATAAAACTCCTTCACAAGTAATTTTACGTTGGCATCATCAGCTTGGATCCATTCCAATTCCTAAGTCAGCATCCAAAGAGCGACAAATAGAAAATATATCAATCTTTGATTTTTCACTTGATGAAGCAGAAATGAACGCGATCAGCGCTTTAACACGCCCAGATGGGCGACAGAAAGATCAAGATCCAGCAGTTTATGAAGAGTTTTAAACAGTAAGATGTATTTTTAAGTACCGCATCTTAGGAGTCTTTCTTTCCTAATAAGATGCGGCTTTTTTATAAAAATTGCACTGTTCAATCATTCTTTCGTTTTTGTACCACATATAAATCCTTATCCCCTAAATCATTCTTCAGATTAAAACACAAAAAGCCTGATTTCTTCATATTCCTCTAAGAAATTAGGCTTTTCATATTCAATTAACAGTTCTCAATCAATCTCTTTCTCTAGCTCGCTCTGTATCTCTAATATTCTTCTGAACCGTTACTGCTGAAAATAAACTCAACACAAACGCCATACCATAAAATCCCTTTTCACTTAAAATAATACTTCCCGCATTGTATAAACC
>JAPFCO010000355.1 GCA_026169505.1 Pseudogracilibacillus sp. | reverse complement strand
GATTTACACAGCATTATTATATACGCTAACGATTATCTCTTCCCTTCACTATGAATCAGCGATTCCGCTTTCCAAAAATGACAAAGATGCGATTAATACATTAGGTGTTGCTTTAGTTGTCCTTTTCGGAGGTGTTAGTCTTTTTACCATCTGTTACACCTTTATGAAAATCCTCCCTTTTTCATTCATTTCTTTAGAAACATTGCCACTTTATTGGCTTTTCTTACCTTTTAGTATTTTAGGTTTAGGTCTGTTTCAAATATTTCAGCTTTGGGCATTAAGAAAAGAAACATATCAACATATCGCGAAAGGCAAAGTCCAGATGAACATCACACAAATGAGTGCGCAAATTGGATTGGGTTTTATCTCTAAATCAGGTGGGTTTTTAATTGCCGGAGATGCTTTAGGTAGAATTATTGGTGGTGCTGGCTTAGCTTTTTTTTGTAGGCGTGATTTCCTACACTTACGTTCACGCTTATCATGGTCACATATGAAAATGATGGCGATTCGTTATAAAAAATTTCCGCTCATTTCAAGTTGGTCCTCCATTTTCCATGGATTATCAACACATATTCCTACTTTTTTTATTGCAGGAATCATTGGTGTCAAAGCTGCTGGCTTCTATTTAATTGCCAGTCGAATATTAGCATTACCAGAAGCATTGTTTGGTAATGCTGTAAAACAAGTGTATATCGCAAAAGGAGCCAAGCGACTGCAACAATCATTTGCAGATTTCGGTCAACTCTTTTTCAGCACATTAAAACAACTTATTATTCTTTCCATTGTGATTTTTACAATGATCTTTATCGTTGCTCCACTTGTGTTTCCGTTTGTTTTTGGAAGTAGTTGGACAGAAGCTGGAACCTTTGTGCAATGTATGTGTATTTTATATGCTTGTCAATTAATCATTGCTCCGATTTCAGCGAATTTTTATTTATTAGAATTATTCCATATCCAAGTAGTAGCAGAAATTGCTCGATTTATCCTTTTACTCTTGGGGATTGTCTATGCAAGTTATTTCCTGCATAAAGCTTGGCAAATCATTCTTTGTATTAGTATTGCCGGAGCAATTGGTACATGTCTCATCGGGGTATTCGCTTGGTATAGTTTCGTGGTATTTCAACGTAGAATTACTATAAATGTCAATATACATGTTAATAAAGGTCTTTCATAAGGTAGGCGATCCAATTGGAGATTAATTCTATACGACAGGCTCGTCCTTTCTTGTTGTTTCTTTGTTTCACCGTAATGATGAGTTCCGTTGTACTTATTGAACCAGCTCCATATGATTTATTGCTGTTCATGATTATCTTAATTGCTCTTTGCTTTCGTTATACGGCTTTTCAACATTTGCACTTTTGGCCGATAATCTGTTTATTATTATTTTTACTTGTCAATATCGTTGCTAGTTATGGGATGACAGATATGACAATTGGCATCAAATATTTTATTATTACATGTTATTTAGTTGTAACTTGGATTGGCCTTTCAGGTATGAGTTACTATATCGGTCCAAAAATTCTTCCTTACATTTTCAATGGATATGTCGTTTCAGCTGCAGTTTCTAGTTTTCTTGGAATCATTGCTTATATGGGCTGGATACAACAAATGGACTTTCTCTTACAATTTGGCAGAGTACAAGGATTTTTTAAAGACCCGAATGTGTTTGGTCCCTTTTTAATCCCACCTACTTTATATAGTTTATGGCGCACTTCTGAACACGGATTATTCCATAAGAAAGGCAGTCTGTTCTTTGGCATCTTTATCTTATTATCACTCGGTATTTTACTCAGTTTTTCAAGAGCTGCTTGGGGAAGTTTTATCTTAGCACTTTTACTCTATTTTCTTTTTTCTAAAGAACATACTGTAAAACAGTTTAAAGTGACGATGATGTTCATCGTTATTATTATTCCATTACTCTATATGGCGATTACATCACCACAAATAAGTACATTACTTTCTGATCGTCTCGGCCTACAAGCCTACGATCAAAGCCGTTTTCAAAATCAGGCGACAGCCGTCGATTATGTCATCACTTATCCTTTAGGGGCTGGGCCTGGTCAATCAGAAGCTTTATTACATTTATCTACTCATAGTTTATATATACGTCTCTTGTTTGAAACTGGTATCATCGGTCTTTTTCTCTTTTTATGCTTTTACTTTTTTTGTTTAGGCAATGCGATTCGTCTTTTTAAAGTTGCAACATCAACTTATCAAGGATACTTCATCATTATCATTGCTTCATTGATTGGTATTTTATTCAACAGTATTTTCATTGACACATTGCATTGGCGACACACATGGCTATTATGTGCCCTACCATTTATGAATCAGCAAAAACAGCTTAAATAGAAGGAGGTTTTATGAATGCGAATCGCTCAATTAGTTACACGGATGGATGTATTAGGCGGCGCTCAAACACATGTCTTCGATTTAGCAAAAGGTCTCGTTGCATCTGGTCATGAAGTCATTATTATTTCGCATGGTACTAGTGTATTAACAGAGGAATTAGCGGATTTTTCAATCGAATATATCGACATTCCAACATTAACCGTTCCAATTCGTCCTTGGCAAGATATACAAACATGGAAAAGATTAAAAAAGATTTTACAAGAAATCGAACCTGATTTACTCGCTATCCATTCGTCCAAAGCAGGAATTATTGGTCGATTAGTGGGGAAACATTTACGAATTCCTACCGTTTTTACAGCACATAGTTGGTCATTCTCTAGTGTCGACTCATCGTTAAAGCGTAAAATATATATTGGAATCGAACGATTTGTTGGTTTATGTTCCACCGGGGTTATAACGGTATCACATTTTAATTTACAAGAAGCTTTTCAATATAAAATAGCTCGACATCTATCTAAAACAGTCATTCATAACGGAATAACTGATCGGCATTATCGTAATCCACAGCAGCAAGAGGAAGCCGTTCATATAGTAATGGTCGCTCGGTTTGCTGCTCCTAAAAATCATCGCCTCTTACTGGATGCATTAAAAGAACTAACAGACTACAAATGGAAATTGACATTCATTGGGGATGGTCCCCTTCTATCAGCTACAAAATTATATGTTCAACATTCTGGCTTACAAGACCGAATTATTTTTACCGGAGAAAGTACAGATGTCGAGACAATATTAGAAAATGCACAATTATTTATATTAACTTCCACTTCTGAAGGTCTACCAATTAGTCTTATTGAAGCAATGCGTGCCGGTCTGCCGACAATTGCATCTGATGTTGGTGGGATCAATGAATTAATTG
>JAPFCO010000380.1 GCA_026169505.1 Pseudogracilibacillus sp. | reverse complement strand
TATGGGTAAGAAGAGAAGGTAGCGATTTACGAATTGGTATTACAGAATTTGCTCAGTCCGAACTAGGTGATATTGTATTTGTAGACTTGCCTGAAGTCGGCGATACAATAGAGAGAGACGAACCATTTGGTAATGTTGAATCAGTAAAAACAGTATCGGAATTATATGCGCCTCTAAATGGCACAGTTGTAGAAATAAACGATACTTTAACTGACAAACCTGAGCTAGTAAATGAATCACCATATCAGATTGCGTGGTTGATTGTTGTTGAAGCAGATGATGATGATCAATTAGATGATTTATATACATCAGACGAATATGAAGCATATATCTCTGAATAAAGAATAATACTAGAATGGATGGGAGAAAGTTGCGTGTATCATGATGATACTTGTCAGCTTTCTTCTTTGATTGCATCTTCTTTTTGACTTCATTATACTTATTATTTGAAACGGGAGTTGACGTGATTGGATGATAATCGCATCATTATTGTTGAGGGTTTATCAGACAAACGTATGTTACAAAAAGTAATGAAGGAATCGATAGAAATAATTTGTACGTATGGAACGTTCGGTGTAGAGAAATTTGATGGCATGCTAGAAAAATACGATTTAGATTATCGTGATGTATATATTTTTGTTGATGCTGACGATCCAGGTGTACAACTTAGAAAACAGTTGACAGCGGAACTACCACATGCACGACAATTGTATATACCTGATGAATATGTAGAAGTCGAAACAACTCCAGAAAGAGTGTTAGCAATTGAGCTAATAAAACATAATTTTAACATCAATCCAATATATTTAATGTATTAAAAGAATGGTGATATGTGTGCAAAAAATATCAGAAGAACAGTTGGAACAATTAGATCATTTTTTATTATATATTTATACGCCGTTTTGTGGAACATGTCATTTGGCAAAGTCTTTTTTAGATAAAATTGAATCGACACATCAAGAGACGATTTTTTATGAAATGAATGCTTCTTTATATCCAAGTTTTATGCAAAATTATGAGATCGAGAGTGTGCCATGTTTATTAATTAAAGATCAAAATGAGATCAAAGAAAAAGTATATACTTTTCATTCTGTAGCAAATATGTACCATTATATATGGCAATATGCACCGTATTTATTTCAAAAATAACAAAATCTGTTTCTGTTAAAGGAGGTTGAAAACCAACCTCCACGAGCAAAGTTTCGCAACAAAGTTGTAGTTTAACTCATTCCTAAAGCGACAAGGAGTACAATCACTTCTGAGTTGACTTATGATGTGGAAAACGGTACTATAGTAACTATATTTAAAATAACTACATACATCTAAACTCTTATATTGAGCGACGGAGGGACTGGCCCTAAGAAGTCGCGGCAACCTTCAATACTAGTATTGAAAGGTGCCAATTCCTGCAAAGCATATGCTTTGGTAGATGAGAGAACGAAAAGACTTCTTTCTATTCTTTCTGTTCTCAAGACAGGAAGATTTTTTAATGTAAAAAATACGAGCGAATCGAAAGTTTGCAGTGAACTTTCCCAACGATTATTAGGGGGATCAATTTCATCATTGCCTAAATCAGCTACGTTGTAGTTGTAGCGACAAATCCATATGATGAAATTGACTGAGGGAGGCAAGTTAGATGATTTCAATAAAAAACTTAAAAAAAACATATACGACAGATCAACAAACAATCAAAGCGGTTGATTCCATTACATTAGATATTACGGAAGGCGAAATCTTTGGTGTGATTGGTTATAGTGGAGCAGGAAAAAGTACTTTCGTTCGTTTATTAAATCGATTAGAAGATCCTACAGAAGGTTCTGTCATTATAGATGAAAAAGAAATGACCGCTTTAAAAGGAAAAGAATTACGCCTAGCAAGACAAGATATTGGAATGATTTTTCAACATTTTAATTTATTATGGTCACGAACGACGGAAGAAAATATCGCATTTCCATTAGAAGTTGCAGGAACTCCTAAAAAGGAAAGACGTGAAAGAGTTCAACAATTAATTGATCTAGTCGGACTTACAGGAAGGGAATCTGCATATCCGTCCCAATTAAGCGGAGGCCAAAAACAGCGCGTAGGGATTGCAAGAGCGTTAGCTAATAATCCAAAAGTATTACTATGTGATGAGGCAACGTCTGCATTAGATCCGGAAACAACGAATGCTATTTTAGACTTATTAGTTGATATTAATGAAAAACTTGGATTAACCATTGTGATGATTACGCATGAAATGCATGTCATCCGTAAGATATGTGACAAAGTAGCTGTAATGGAAGAAGGAAATGTTGTCGAACAAGGTAAAGTACTTGATGTGTTTTCAAACCCTAAACAACCTGTTACAAGAAAGTTTGTTGAACAATTGATGATGAATAAAGAGAATGATGATAGTCTTGACTATATATTAGAACAAGTAAAAGACGGAAGAATTATTCAACTTCATTTTGTCGGTGAATCAACGAATGATACGTTAATTAGTGAGATAGCTAAACGATATCCAGTCGATATCAATATTTTACAAGGGAAAATCACACAAACGCAAAATGGTGCTTTAGGAACAATGATCATACAAATGAATGGTGATGAAATAGCTGTAAATGAAGCAGTAACATACATGAAAACTACCTCAGTTGGTGTGGAGGTGATTCGAGATGGGGCTT
>JAPFCO010000102.1 GCA_026169505.1 Pseudogracilibacillus sp. | reverse complement strand
CAATTAACCAGATTGTATTCGAACAATTAGCCCAGTTTAAATTGGAGCCAGCACCTGACGAAGCGCCAGAGATGTTGGAAACGGGGACGATTAATTTTGAAGGATTGGTGGGGGTCACAGAGGCGATTGAGTTTATAGCGAGCATCGGCCAAGGTAATTTATTGCGTGAAAAATTAAATTCAGCTTATAAACAAATAATGTTGTATGAAGAACATTTAGCGAAGCGGCTTCGTGATGGGTTAGAAAAAATCGAACATATCATTCTATATCAAGCAGACGAGCAAGTGTTTAAAACTCCAACAATTGCATTTAAAGTAATCGGAATGGATTCAAAACTAGTCTGTCATTATTTAGCCACACATTATTCCTTACATTTAGAATATGGTGATTTTTATGCGAAGCGACTTGTAGAGAAATTAGCGGTTGCTGACAAAGGTGGACTAGTCAGGGCAGGTATAGCACCTTATAATACGGTGGAGGAAGTTGATCGATTAATTGAAGCGCTACAACATTTACGGAAATATCTTCAAGTATAAAGTCATTATTTATCTAAAATACAAAGGTGGACGTTTGTAATGAATAAAATTCATCTATCATGAAAAAGCTATTCAAAAAGGAGTGGCAAGGTAGATGAAAAAGCGTAATATCGTCTTAATATGTTTGGCTATCCTATTTATTAGTACGTCGTATGCATCTCAGATGGCTCATGCAGATAAAAAAACGGAAAAAGAAAAAGAAGTGACCTTTACTTTACCAAAGAATGTTTTATCGATTCAAAAGGAAAACACCTTTCCTAATGTGACGGAAGATATGGAATTAATAGAACCTAGCAAAGAAACGAAAGAACTGTTGCAAGCGAAGAAGGTGAAAATTGATAATCCTGATGTGATTAAAATGTTGAATGAATCCGTTATTAATCCTTCTCCGATTGCGATTGGCTATCGGGCAAATATTTATTTAGGTCGGTGGCCTTTATATTATGAGTCCGAAAATACATCTGTCATATGGGATTATCAAGAAATCAATGAAAAAGATTTAAATAATCACGGGGGAGAAAGTGTACAAGAACTTCGTTATATTCAGCAAGAAGAGCGAGAAGTAAAAGGTGCTTTAACGAATAAAACAACTCATGCTTCCATGATTAAACAAATGATATTGCAAAGTTCGCAACAAAAAACAAGTTTACCTTTATCATTTTCTACAGTCTTCGGTGCAAATACAAAATTAGATCATTTTTATAACGTGCCAAAGGATAAAACTGGGGTATTACAAGCGTATGCACCAGCAGTTAATGAGAAGGGGAAGGTCGTCTTTGGAGAAGTGTACATCCAATTAAAAGGATCAGGGAAAGAAATAGTCATTAAAAATGTGACGAAGCAAGGAATTGGTGCATGGATTCCTATTCAAGATCATGTATCATTTTCTTTCCAATCAAAATAATTAAATACTTGCGTCAATTTTATAATTACCTAAATTAGCTACGTTGCTACCACTTGTAGTTGGGAACGATTCAATCGGCGGTAAATTTATATGATGATATTGACTAATTAACTCATAGAAAAGCACTGAAAAGACTTCAGTGCTTTTTTTATGAGTAAGCAGTTTTTTAGATGTATTATTTGTACCTGTGATAAAGTAGAATGGAATAATAGGCGTAAGAGGAGACGAGCATAAAATGAAGAGACTTAGGGTCATAATCGGTAGTATGTTTGCGTTTTTACTTTCGATTATATTATTCATTGGTAATTTTTTTTACAGAGAAAGTGTGCAACGAGGTTCGAAAGTTGAATTGCACCGTGAGACAGTAATAGGAAATGAAAATAAAAATAAAGCTGGAGAGAATCAATTACAAAAAGCGTTAACTTGGTATGATGAACAACAGCCAATTCGATTAGCACAATTGTCACATGATGGTTTGTTATTGCAAGCAGACTTGATCCTAAATAGTGCTCCAAAACGAAAAGCAGTTATCTTAGTGCATGGTTTTCGAAAGGCAAGAGCGGATATGCGTCAATATGCAAAGTTTTATTATGATCGTGGTTATCATGTCTTACTAACAGATTCGCGTGGTCATGGGGAAAGTGAGGGTGGCTATTATGGATTTGGGGGGCATGATCGATTTGATATTTTAAGTTGGATGGAAGTATTAATCACCGATTATCAAATGGAAGACATTATTCTTCATGGTAATTCCGCTGGAGCAGCAGCTGTGCTTATGACAAGTGGAGAAACATTACCTGTGCATGTAAAAGGAATTGTCGCAGATAGTGGTTTTACAACAATGAAAGAAGAATTAACCCATCAACTAAAACATTTATATCGGATGCCTGGATTTCCGCTTATACCTATAACTAGTATGATTACCAAATTCCGTGCAGGTTACTTCTATAATGAAGTGACACCAATTGAACAAGTGAAAAGAAATACATTGCCAATTTTTATCATTCATGGATCGGCAGATGATCTTGTGCCAACTTGGATGGCAGAGGAAATATTCGAAGCTGCTGGTGGCGATAAGGAGTTATGGATTATTCCTGAAGTTGGTCATATTAAAGGATACGAGAAGGCCACGATTGAATATGAAAACAAACTGAATGGTTTTTTACACAGAATAGAAACAACTAACTAGTCAATGATTGTGTGCTGGTAACGTAACAACTATAACAATTACAATAGGGAATCTCTCTTATATAAACAGTGGAAGTATTGCTTCGATCTTTTAGAAAGATTTATCATAACAGATCTGATGATTACTTCTTTTTTTTTTGCCTCTAGATTCATTACGTGTTTTTAAGTGATAAATTATTTATATATCGCAATAAAACGCTTTCATTATTTGGAAAATGTATTATAATGAAAATATGAATAGTGATTCATTATATAGGAGGGGTACTAAAATGGAAAAAGTGTTTTTAACACGTGAAAATGGTATTTCAACGATTACATTAAATCGGCCAGAAAGTTATAATGCGCTAGATATTGATACGTTAAGAAAATTAGAAGAGCTTATTAATGAGGTAACAGAGAATGATGATAAAATCGTATTACTAACCGGGAAAGGGAAAGCATTTAGTGCTGGTGGAGATATTAATATGATGACGAAAATAGCTAGTAAGGAACAATTCGAAGGGTTAATGGATACTCTGACAGCTATTGCGACGAACTTATACTTACTTCCTAAAATTGTCATTACTGCTGTAAATGGTTCAGCTGCAGGTTTAGGATTAAGTATTGCGTTAGCCTCTGATTATATTGTTGCAAATGAAGAAGCTAAGTTTGGAGTGCTTTTTGCTGGGATTGGGTTAATTCCTGATGGAGGGGGTCACTTCTTTTTAAAAGAACGACTTGGTGTACATCAAGCAAAGCAATTTATTTGGAGCTTAGAACAAGTTAAAGCAAAGCAAGCACAGAATATGGGCTTAGTCGATCTAGTAACGGAAGAAAAGGCAGAAACTGCAGCTTTAGAAATTGCTCAAAAAGTACAAATGGCTCCGTTTCAAGCCGTCATACGTTCAAAAATGATTTTACATGAATCGAAACAAGAAGAGCTAGCTGCATACTTAGCAGAAGAAAAGCTCGGACAAGTAAAAGCTTCACAAACGGAAGATCACCAAGAAGGAGTTCGGGCATTTTTAGAAAAGAGATTTCCTGTATTTCAAGGAAAGTAATGAATATTGAATCAGAAAATAGACTGTTAGAGCACCTGCAACAGTCTATTTTCTTGCAAAAAATACTGAAAAATGTTTATTTATTCCTGTCTAAGGGAATATTACAATCGAAAACTAGCAATTATTTTCAATTTTGATTGTACAGTATGTTATTCTAAGTAAGAGACTTTATAATAAAAATAAAACATTTATTCTCGATATAAAGGGGGATTAACACATGTCGAAGAAATACGCAGATTTACCACCTAAGTCATGTACGATTGAACAGCTTGTTACAATACCAGATGATATTAACAAAGTGATTGCGGGAGAAAAGCAAACCACAAGAAGAAATGGTAGATATGCTGATATCGGTGAAGTCATGTCTTTAGATGGTCAGGAATTTATTGTGACTGATGTTTATGCATCACAATTAAAAGATATGACAGATCAAGATGCGAAAAAGGAAGGGTACAAAGATTTAGCGACGTATCAATCGTTTATTTTATCACTGCATCCCGGAATGAAATGGGTGCCAGAAATGAAAGTATGGGTACATGAATATGAGCTAAAAGTATAAAATAAGGAAATAGGTTTGGTTTTGAAAGGAATATTATAAAATAACATTTCCATTTTTACCTTAAACTTTATAAAAATTGGTAAATAATTGTTCGAAATAAGCATAAAACACCATGAAAAAGATGTAAAAGGTACTAATACCTATCTATACCTAGCTTAGACGAGTAATTGTATGATAGGTTGTCGAATTTTGCTGTACAGACTTATATTTCCATTGAAATAAGCTTAAACCATCTGAGAGTAGATTTGAAAACTTTTTTGATTAGATGTAGATTAGTAAGAAGTGGCTATAAAAAGAGGATATAAAATCTTCATACAAGAATCTTAATATACATAGTCTGAATTTATTAGAGGTGAAACTGAGTGTCGGTAATTGAAGTGAAAGATTTAT
>JAPFCO010000436.1 GCA_026169505.1 Pseudogracilibacillus sp. | reverse complement strand
ACTGCATTTCGTACTGCTGTATCTGTTCATACAGGATTAAATAGTATGACATTATTACAATGGGGAACAGAAAAACAGAAGCAACAATATTTAATCCCTCAAGCGAAAGGAGAAAAAATAGGTGCTTTTGGTTTAACAGAGCCTGCCGCTGGTTCTGATGTAGCAGCATTACAAACAACAGCAACAAAAACAGACGATCACTATGTTTTAAAAGGATCAAAGACGTGGATCTCCTTATGTGATGTGGCAGACCATTTCCTTGTCTTTGCTTATACAGACAAAACAAAAAAACATCATGGTATTTCCGCTTTTATCGTAGAACGTCATTGGGAAGGGTTTTCTTCACAGGCAATTAAAGGTAAACTAGGCATTCGTGCTGGTAATACGGGCGAAATTTTCTTTGATGAGATGAAAATACCAAAAGAAAATTTACTAGGAGCTGAAGGTGAAGGGTTTAAAATTGCTATGTCCGCACTTGATAATGGACGTTTTACGGTTGCGGCTGGTGCTGTAGGACAAATCGTCGCTTGTCTTGAGGCGAGTATTGCTTATTGTAATGAGCGAGAAACTTTTGGAAAACCAATTGGGCAGCATCAATTAGTTCAACAAATGATTGCTAATATGGAAGCCGGCTTACAAATGAGCAGATTACTAGTCTATCGTGCTGGAGAATTAAAAAATGCTGGTACACGAAATACGAGAGAAACCTCTTTAGCGAAATGGCAAGCATGTGACTTTGCGAATAAAGCAGCAGATGATGCCGTGCAAATCCATGGTGCATATGGTTTCTCTGATGAATATCCTGTCGAACGTTACTTACGGAATTCCAAAGCGCCAGTCATTTATGAAGGTACTCGTGAAATTCATACCGTCATGCAAGCTGAATATGTTTTAGGGTATCGAGAAGACAAAACTTTACATAATATGTTACCAGCTTGGAAAGGATAACAAACTGTGTCAATTTCATCATTGCCTAGACTAGTTAAGACGCTACAACCTGTAGTTGGGAACGATTCAACTCAACTACGGGTTGTAGTAGTGTAGCGATAAATCCATATGATGAAATTGACTAAACTAATAATCAAAAAAACTTGCATTGTCAGTTTAAGCAATGTAAATGATCTCGTGTCATAATTATTTCAATTGATTAGATCCTTTCATTTTCACATTTTGAAAGAAAGGCTTAAAAACTGAGGGTACTAAAAAAATCAGTAGATAAAAATAATGGTGAATAATGATACATAGCAACCTGAATATACGTAGACTCCGGCGGGAAGTAAGAGATCAGCGAGACTACGTAGGGCGTAGCCCGGAGGCAGACTAAGACCGTCAGGTCCTGTGACAACGTCTGGGGTTGCGCATGAATGCTCAGCCTCACACAACACCTGCACTAGTATGTCCTATACGTCGAAGGCCCGACACTCGCCCACGGAAAGCGAAGTATATTCAGGATGCGGGTTTCATATTCATAAATAATTTAAAAGTTATAACTTTTTCAGTGAACTATAAAATTCAGTCATTCTTTTTAAATGCGCATATATTTAAATATCTGGGTTAGTGTTAATGAGTAAAATAGTTCCCTGATCAAGCTTCTCTTCATAGTTATTTGCTTCCATCTCAGAGAATCCAAGTTCCTCCAACTGTGATCTTAGCTGATCACCTTTTTTACTAAAGATATTACTTACATACGTATCAAACCCTACTTCACTCATACCAACTTTATTTGCATCCACACTATCTGCAACCCGATTTGTACGATCATCGTCATGGGACATCACATATAAATTATCTTTTGAAACGCCTTTTTCGGATAAGCTTTTCACAACATGCATTAATTCTGTGTCATCTTTAAATTCTTGTATTACTGGTTTCATTTTATAAAACCTCCAACATATTTTTGAAACGACATAATAGTAATTCCTCTTTAAAATGACTACCATCACGCTTCTACTATTACTCTTCCCACCCTACAATTGATTAAACATACAAATATACATTTCAATCTAAACGATCACTTTTTATAGTAGGTTCAAAACATTCAATAACGGGTAGATAATTATATATGGATAGAAGAGGGAATGAAACATAAGCGTAAGCATATAAATTTTATATAAAGGAGATGTTACATATGCCCTGGAATATGAATGATTATCCAAATTCACTTATAAATTTAAATAAAGCGACCAAGAAAAAGGCAATTGATATTGCAAATGCATTAATTTATGAGGGTTATAGTGATGGTCGGGCCATCCCAATTGCTACAGAGCAAGCTAAAAAGTGGTACGACAATGCAAGTGAAAAACAACGCGAAGATTATATAAAAAATGAAGAGCTAACAAAACGAAAGTCAACTAACCATAGTCGTCCAGAATTATTAGATCAACAAGAGATGGTCGTCCCTTATAATCGTAATCAGTGGGCGGTACAATCAAAAGATGCGAAAAAGCCGACTAAATTATTTGATGATAAAGAAGATGCAATCAACTACGGTAAAAAAATCGCCAAAAATAAGATGACCGGACTTATTATTCAGAAGCAGGATGGAAGTAACCAAAACATTATCGATTATCAAGAATGAATCAATGAATATAAAACTAGCACCTATTCTAGCAAGCTTTCTGCTACAAAATTAATCTGACCTTTATCAAGGAGGAGACGTTTTGCAAAAAATAAAATTAGGTTTGATTCCTTCTCCTGATTTACCAGCTGAACTAATTAATAAGTTTATTGATCATTTACCAACATTTCTCCATGATACTGTCGACGATACTGTCTGGTGGGAACCACAAATCATAGTAGACCCACTTGTTGGATCAGCTGAATATATGAATCAATTAATGAATAAAGCAATTCTCTTAAGAAAAATGAACGACTGGGATTATGTTATTTGCTTAACAGATCTCCCTCATTTTATGGATAAATATGTTGTCGTAGCCGATATTAACAGATTACAACAAGTTGCCCTTATATCGATTCCTTCATTTGGTGCATTTCCAGTGAAACAACGAACAAAACGAATGATCGCTACCGTTTTAAACGACATCCATTTTGTACATCCATTAAATGCATCACAAATGAGTAGAAAAACCTTTAAAAAGACAAAGAAAAAACCGTTTTTATCGGGGATAAGTCGCCACGATCGTAATTTAGAAAATGAAACAGACGATGAAAAAGCCGTTCACCTAAAAGATAATACTACCGAAAACAAACAGGAATTTACGGCCCATCAGGATGAATCCATCGAGCAAGATCAGGAAACGGAAGAATATACAAAGGACAATTTTACTCAAGAAGATACGGTCAATCAATCGAACGTTCGGTATCGAATCAAATCTAAATGGCTCGGCTATTTGCGTATATTAGCAGGAATGACCTTTGCCAACCGACCTTGGAGTGCATTATTTTCCTTCAAAAAAATCATTATGCTCGCTTTCGGAACTGGAATTTACATTACTTTATTTCCTACTCCATGGGAATTGAGCACGATTTATTCAATACCTAGATTTATCTTACTCATGCTCGTTGCCATTTTCGGTATGGTAATGTGGATTATATTTGCTCATCGACTTTGGGAGAAGCCAACTCAAAAAGGAGATATCCGTCTAAGAAAACTTTATAATTATACGACGATTTTAACTTTATCCGTTATTGTAGTTATTAATTATATTGTCCTATTTTGTTTCTTTTTGGCTGCAATCGGTATTTTTGTTCCACCTAGTCTATTTGAAGCAGTAACAGATATAGATGGGGAGGTATCTTTAAAATATTACTTCCAGCTCACATGGTTAATTACATCCCTTGGAACACTTGCTGGATCCATTGGAACAATGAGTGAAGATGAAGGTAAAATACGGCAAATAACATATTCCTATCGGCAGATTAACCGTTATTACAACATTCAAGATGAAGATAAGGACGACAAAGAACAAGGGATCTAACTACATCACGAATTAATTGGAAATATGAGGTGACGATGCAGATGATAGGACAGGAGAAACTTAAAATAGGTATTATAGCCGCTCCAGAACGAGCAGCTGATATCACTAAAAACATCATCGGAAAGCTGGCAGAACAATTCTCTAAACAAATTGATAATGAAATCGAATGGGAAGTAGAACAAGTCGTTGATCCATTGACCGGAGCTGCCGAGGCAGCCCAAGACATCCTATATAATGCTACATATATTAAACATAATAATGACTGGGATTATGCAATATGCTTAACCGATTTACCAATCTTTTATCATAAAGACATTGTGGCAGCAGACATTAGTTTTAATCTACAAGTTGCTCAAGTATCTATCCCTACTTTCGGTTGGGTACCTATGCAAAAACGTATCGAGAAAACGATTATTCAACTCATTGCTGAGCTTCATGAACACTATACACTCGATGAACCTAAATATTATAATTCGAGAGTTTCAGAGAAACAAAAAGAAATATCGATGACCCATATATTTAAACGCCAATTTCCAATTATGCCGATTCGTCGCCAAGAAAATCCTGACATTTCATTTAAAAGTGAGTTTGACTT
>JAPFCO010000310.1 GCA_026169505.1 Pseudogracilibacillus sp. | reverse complement strand
TTTTGTGTAGTGAAACTAGTTGCTTATGTTATTATTGATATAAAGTATTTTGTATGATTAGTAGTATCCTAATTGGTTTGTTAATTTAAAAATAAAGTAGTTCTAATAAAATGAATTGCTATTTAACGTTATAATTAATTTTTAAACTTATTTAAAGGAGGTGAGTATGTATGTTTTTAGATTTGCTCAACGATCTGTTTGTGAATTCATCCGTATTTTATATTTACTTTGGGATGTTTATTATTACGATTGGTATTAGTCAACTACTTATCCTTCACCAAGATATATGGAGAATACAGACGCATCTTAATTTAAACTACTATCAAGACAGGGAAGTTGATAGCTCATTATTTGAGAAACCTTTAGTTAGTCACGAGCTGTTTATTATGTGGTTTGTTAAAACATGTAAACGAATTGACAAACTAGATTCTGATCAAGAGGACAAGTCTAACTCTTATTTTAACCATCATCTAAAAATAAGAGGAGGACAATTATGGAAAAAAACAACATACTTACAGCCTTTCGGAGATATAGCCTTTTAATTATAAGTTTAGGAGCGATATTATTACTCACTGGTTGTGGAGGAGATTTCTCACCGATTGATGAATCATCAACCGGCATTTTCAATGAATATATAGTTTTTCCATTTTCTTTATTGATTAAGTGGATTGCTGGACTTTTAAATGGGAGTTATGGTTTATCTATCATTGCAATTACGATTGCGCTGAGACTTGTCATTCTTCCGTTTATGGTAAAACAACAAAAGCAAAGTAAGATGACTCAAGAAATGATGAAAGTAATAAAACCTGAGATGGATATTATTCAAGAAAAGTATAAAGGTAATGAGGGCAAGGAAAATCAATATAACATGCAACGGGAATTAAGCGAACTTTATCAAGAACATGATTTTCAGCCTGCAAAAATGGTATTAGGATGTCTTCCTATGATTATACAAATGCCATTTTTGATTGGGTTTTATTATGCAATTCGACGAACTCCTGAGATATCTGAACAATCCTTTCTCTGGTTTAGCTTAGGCGAAACAAACATTAGTATGACTTTGATTGCTATTTTGATTTATTATATTCAAGCACGTGTTAGTCTTATTGGTTTAGATCAAAAACAACAAGGTCCTATGGCAGCTTTGGTTTATATTTCGCCGATTATGATTGGTATTATATCATTTGTCATGCCAGCTGCCCTTCCTTTATATTGGGCAGTGGGCGGTTTATTTATGATTATCCAAACAGTTATTATAAAAAAATACGTATTAAATAATTAGGTTTTCAACAAAAGTCTCTTTCCATACAGCTATTAAAAGTGTATGGAAAAGCGTGTCCATATGTTTCGATTATCGTTGCATAATTTTAGTCCTAATTTTTTTACTAATGAACTTTTCTTTAATCCGTTGGAAATTATGCGACAGATACAAGCTTAAAGTCAAGTGACCTTATGACGGAATTCAAACTAACTTCTTCAGTTGTTCAAACCTTTTAAAGATCCTAAAACACTTGTTCCACTTATGCATCAAAATCATTTGCGATAATCAAAAACCAATTGTTCGAAATTGATTGCAGCACCAGAACTTCTAGCAATTTCTATATTTCTGACGTATCATAAAGACAAATTGCCTTGTCTATCCCTCGACTCCAATATTTGTCTTGGGATTTGTTAATTCGTATTTTTCATGCATCATATATAACAAAATAGTAAAATCATTATAGATGGAGGTTTTTATATGGAAATTAATTATTGCTCCAGTTGTGGAGAAAAACTGGTGATACGTTCGATCAATGGTGAAGAACGTCAAGCATGTCCTAGTTGTTCATTTGTTCATTGGGGTAATTATAGTGTTAGTGTGGGCGCCTTAGTGATAAAGGACGAAAAAATATTACTTGTTCGTCGTAAACATAATCCAGGGAAAGGTAAATGGACAAATCCTGGAGGATATATTGAACAAATGGAACTCATTGAACAAAGTGTCATTCGTGAGGTGTTGGAAGAAACTGGTGTAACTACAAAAGTAAAATCGCTTGTCATGCTAGGCGATTATCCAGGTCGAATTCATAATCTTTATGTCGGATTTTTGATGGAATACGTAGAAGGAGAAGCCCAACCAGATAAAGTAGAGGTAGATGGTGCAGGATTTTTCTCATTAAAAGAAATGGAAGCCATGGATATAGCTGATATGACACGTGGATTAGTTGATATTGCTTTTAAACATGAAGCAGTTGGGTTAACAGCAAATCCATTGCCTAAAACATTATTTAACGGCTATACGTTTTTTAATGTGTAAGGGCCACTGTGGTAACATAGAACCACATACTAATTTGTATAAATTTGGAGATCTCCAGTAAAATTATTTGACTTTCCTTAACAATATCCATACTATTAAGATAACAATAAGTGAACAATCATAGAGGGCTAGTATGTAGATGGTACTATGTTAGAGAGTGAAATTTATTAGCTGAAAAATTTCATCATAGGAAACGACAGAACCTGCCTCTTAGTCCAGCTTTAAAACCTGGCGTCTTCTTCACGTTACGGAGCAAGAGGAATGTATATACATTCAAATTAAGGTGGTACCACGGAAGCAAAAGCTCTTTCGTCCTAATACATGGACGAATGGGCTT
>JAPFCO010000483.1 GCA_026169505.1 Pseudogracilibacillus sp. | reverse complement strand
TCGGTATTTGGTAGAGTGATAGGTGAAGAATTATTCCAGTTTTTTGGATTAGACGATTATTTGAATGCATGGAATATTATTCGTTGGATTGCTACATCGGTCACTTTCCTTATCGCGTTATTATTGCTGTATAAATTAGCGCCAAATGAAAAGGTGAAATTCCGTCATGCTATTTGGGGAGCGGTCTTTGCAACAGTTTTTTGGCAATTAACATCATTAGGTTTTTCCTACTATGTTAATACATTAGGAAACTACTCTGCTACTTATGGTAGTTTAGGGACAGTTATTATATTAATGATATGGTTTTATTTATTTGGGATTATTATTACAACTGGCGGAGTGATAAATGCCTATATTAAAGAACGTGATCAAGTAAGGATAGATTGATAAAACGAGATGGGCTAATAACAGTCCATCTCGTTTTTTAACGCTTTTCAATAGAGTCAATTTCATAACTACCTAAACCAGCAACATCGCTACCACCTGTAGTTGGGAACATTTCAACTCAACTTTCTCAAGATGAGATAGAATAATTCGCCCTGATAATCGTAGGTAGATTAGAGCGCAATAAATAAAATGCTATTTGAGTAAATGGTCACTTTATGAAAGTAATCATCCAAATGGTAAAACTCATTTCATTTATTTTACCATTCTTAATTATCACCATAGACGGAATGCTACGACGTAAAGAAAATTTACAGTTAAACTATCGCTTCGGAAATGCACTCCGCTTTCCGGGGGCTCGCGATGAGCCCCCTCACTCGCAAAGAGCGCTGGTTTCGGGGTCTCATCGTCTTCGCTTTCCCGCTGGAGTCTACGTGCATTTCCTACGCTGATGTGTTATTTATCTACAATATTTGAGAGCTTCTATTTACTGTTGCCGAATCGCATGTTAGTGGAAGAAGCATTTTATAGGTATTGTTCATAACAAAATCTGATTCAATCATTAAAAATGAGCATCCTGAATATACGAAGACTCCTGGTCGGCTAAGACCGCCACGTCCTGTGGCAACGCAGACACTAGCACATCCTGTACGTCGCGGGAGAAAAGAGATCGGAAAGACGCGTAGGGCATAGCCCGAAGTGGTTCAACACTCGCCCGCTAAAAAGCGAAGTATATTCAGGATGCGAATTTCTCCTGTGTCAATTATTATGAATGGTGATTTATTAGTATCTTTGTATTTGTTAATAAAAACAACCCAGCACTTATGTCACAGTCTATGTTTATTGTGAAATAGTAGTCATTTTTTAATAATCACCTACTTGTAACTAAGATTGCAAGTAGGTGATTATATGCAATCTAATCTATTTATATTGGTAGCCATATTTATCATTAAATCGAAGCGAACTGTTCTCTGCTCAAATTCGATCAACTATTTCAGCAATCGTAACCCATTTAAAATGACAAGAATTGTGCTACCTTCATGTCCGATTACACCAAGAGGTAAATCGATTGCTTGGAAAAAGTTAGAGATGATTAAGAGGAAAATAACCGCTAAAGAAAAGAATATATTTTGTTTAATGATACGATTCATTTTTATCGAAGTATTCATTGAATCAGTAATTTTTGTTAAGTCATTATTCATTAAGACAACATCTGCCGTTTCTAATGCAACATCTGTACCTTCTCCGATGGCAATACCAATATCTGCTGTCGCAAGTGCAGGTGCATCATTAATTCCATCACCAATCATCGCTATATTCCCATGTAGTTCTTTCGCCTGTTTTATTTTAGCTACCTTTTCACCCGGCAAACATTCTGCGATATACTCGCTAATACCAGTTTCGTTCGCAACGGCTTTTGCAGTTAATGTATTGTCACCGGTTAACATGAGCGTTTTGATACCAGCTTCATGTAATAACGTAATAGCTTGCTTAGCTTCCGTTCGAACAGTATCTTTTAATGCATAAATTGCTACTACTTGATTTTGATGACCAACATAAACGATTGTTTTACCTTCATTTGCTAATGTTACATCAAGCGCACCGTAAAAATACTCTCCATGAGATTCACTTGTAACAAATTCTTTCTTCCCTACACTCCATGATTCACCGATAATGGATCCTGTTACCCCTTTGCCACTCGCTGTTTGCATATGATACACGTCTATATCGAAAGCATCTTTTTGTAGGAAATCTAGTGTATAGTTACGAATAGCTAATGCTAGTGGATGCGTTGATTCACTTTCGATAGCACCTACAGCTTGATGGACTTGATAGGCATCATAAGCTGGGTGAATATGTACATCGGTTACAACAGGAGTTCCATTCGTTAATGTTCCAGTTTTATCAAAAGCCATCACTTTGATGCTACTTAAGTTTTCAGCATGTACTCCACCTTTGAATAGGACGCCTTTTTTAGCACTTTTAGAAATGGCGGATAAAGTAGCTGGCATAATGGATGCGACCAATGCACATGGTGAAGCAACAACGAGTAGAATCATCGCACGGTATATACTATCTGTTAAAGACCAATTAAATAGTAAATATGGAAGAAACATCATGATGACAACAGTAATTAAAACAATATTGACATACATTCCTTCAAACCTTTCAATGAATAACTGGGTTGGTGGTTTTTCATCTTGTGCTGTTTGTACCATATCAATGATCTTTTGAAAGACGGTTTCATTTGCTAATTTTGTAATTTCCACTGTGATAGAACCGTCTAAAGCAACAGTTCCAGCAAAAACTTCAGTATTTATTTCCTTTTCTATGGGGACGGACTCCCCAGTAATAGGACTTTCATCAACTGAAGTAGCACCTTTGATAATTTTACCATCTGCAGGAATACGCTCACCGGCTAGGATGAAAATATGATCTCCGATTGATAGTAGATTAGTAGAGACAATTTCCTCTTTCCCATGACTTATTCGACGCGCTTCCTCAGGTTGTAAATGCATCAAAGACGATATTTCTGCATTGCTTTTATTTAATGTGTACGTTTCTAAAGCTCCAGCTAAAGAAAAAATGAATATTAAAATGGCACCTTCTGTCCAATAACCAATCGCGGCCGAGCCAATAGCAGCAATAATCATAAGCAGTTCAACATTTAATTTCTTATTCTCCAATGTATCAAGTATACCTTCTTTTGCTTCTGCATATCCTCCAATAAGAAAAGCTATAAGATGAAGTGTCACCCAAAGAGAATGGGATGTATAATCTGTTAACAACCAGGTGATTAATATGATTGCTCCACTTGTTAAAGAGGCAATTAATTCTTTGTTATCATCTCCTTTTTTCCAAAATGATTCACTTTCAAATACATCTTTGGGTTGCTCCATCGTATTTATATTTGTTCTCATTTTCAATGCTCCTTATCTAATTGATAATAATAATCAGTCTCTATATGCTATTGTAGATTG
>JAPFCO010000088.1 GCA_026169505.1 Pseudogracilibacillus sp. | reverse complement strand
TAATGAATTCCTAAATCAACCAAATACATCTTCGGATTTTTCCGATCCTCTTGAAAATCGATGATAACATTCGTTGAGCCAGCCTCCCCAGTAATTGCAGCCTTAAATTCTAAAAATAATACGACAAAATCTTCATTAAAATAGGTGATTTTCCCGATTGAAACATCATTGACAGAATCCAATTCTAGTACATCCGAAAGTTGCTCGTAATTCAACTCAAATGTAGCAGCATATTCGTCATTTCCCGCTACATAATCTTCTACTTTTTGAATCTGTTGCTTTCCTTCCTTTAACGGCTCTTCATTTCCTTTCAAATAAACAAATAATTCATCCTTACTTTGTAAATCCGTCTCAGCTACTGTTGTAATCGTCTGATCATTAATATCTAACACACCATAGTGATCATGTAGTATCTTCCATGTATCATCACTAGGTGACGCCTGATAAATCAATTGTTCAAAGTCTTTTAACTTACCACTTTTAATGCTTTGTTGAAAGGGATTTTCAAAAGAACTTGTCGCATATAATTTTGAAAAGTCCTGTTTTATAAACAAGAACATAAAACCGTTTTGATCGTCTCGTTCTAAGTTCTCGATAGCTATACCAAATTCATGTTTATTGAGCGCATAGCCATTGATAATTAGTTCATCTGTTGATTGTAGGTCGAATTCCTTTAATGTTTCAGGAAGACTATATTCTTTCGTTCCAAAGCGAGTTGTAATGGTTAGATTATTGTCCTTATTCCACTCTATTTCTGGTAGGATGTCATCATTAGTCGCATCTATTTCTTGCATCAGATCGTTTTCTTTCATTTCTGTAAAACCTTGCTTTACATTGTCGCTATGTAATAAAGACGTGATACTCTCTTCCACCTGTTGCTTTTTAATGGAAAAATATTCAACCGATGTAGCATCTGCATTGTAATTCGTCCGAGCAAAAACAGACGAATCATCCTGTTCCAATAAAAACACACCTTCATTAGCTGTCGTATAATGTGTGATAAACTCCTCTAAAGCTGGGCTTGTTTCTGTCGGAAATTCCAATTCATAATTCATTTGTTCTAACCCCTCATTCGATTGCTCATTACAAGCAAACAGAAATAATAAGCAAAAGGATAATGTCGTCACTTTAATACTATGATGAATCAAGTAGAACCCCTCCTTCATTATCATATTTGACTAATTTATTCACTCTTCCTCCCTAAACCACTATATTCATATGACTAATCATATGATCAAGCCGAACTATTTCCTCAACGAAAACTTCCACTTCTTTTATTAACTTTTCAATATGAATTTTCGTCTCTTCTATGATAGATTCTACTTTACCCTGTGCTTCAAACCAAACACTGGTAAAATCATCCCACGGTAAATTCGTTTCATTAATTACTTCATGAAGCATCGTATGAAAAGATGAAAATAATTCATCCATATTTGATACGTTATTTTCCAAAGTAATCGCTGCTGATTCCATAGAATTCGCTTCTACCGCCACTTCTTCTTCTATTCTTTCTGATGATAATGAATACTGCCACTCTGCACGACCATAAGGAGTGATTAAACCAGAACCATCTTCATCTATCGACTCAATCATTACCATAAAACTTTTCATCACATCAGCAAAATTTAATAATACAGGAGCACTTTTTCCCATTAACTCTAGATGATGATTCAAGTTTCTTTTTAATGCCGAACTTGCTTTGCCACGTTGTTGCTCCAACTTTCCTTGAATATCTATAATATTACTAAAAACTTGATGGAATACCTCTTCTAATTCACTCGTTCTCTTTTCAATAATCTCTGGTAACCTTTTATTATATTTTAAATAACTATTTCTCGGTCCACCACCAACGACAATCATTGTTTTTCTTCACCTTCTTCTCCTTTATACTCCGCTTCATATAATAATTTGTCTAACTCCATTTCTCTTTCATCGACATAACCATAATGATAAACCACTTCAATCTCTTTCCGATCAAAAAGAATAAACTTTTCTGCCGAGCTAATAAATCCATTTGGATATTCCAATGCCACAAAATCCCTTATCACATGATTCGTCTCCGAATAAAGTTGACGACCAATAATAAGCAGTCTCCTAGAATCATTTATTAAACTAACAACACTTCCAATAGGTAAATACTTTTTTTCAAATATCATTTAAAGTTCTCCCTTTTCATTCAACATGGGCACACAACTACCTTTGTTAAAGTTTACCATTTTTTTCTGTCTGTAAAAAGAATATTTCGACTTATTACTTTATGTGGTATTTTAAAGAAGTAAATCCATTTCATAATTATAAAAAACAACTACGCCACTACATATCATAGTGACCAGGTGGTAAACCTGTTGGATGAAATTAATTAAAGTCAGTGCGATAATCTAAGTTTGTTCATTTCATACTAAGAATATTGGGCAACTATTTAAAAGAAACATGATAAAGCTCCAAAAAAATGGCTCCAATCATCACTAATACCGATGATTTGGAACCATTTTTTTGAAAGTCTCGACCTTGTTATTTTTCTTCATGTAATAAAGCATTTATTCAATCTTCAGATGTTGTAACTGTCACTCCCTCTTCAGCAAACACTTCTTTAGTAACTGTTAAAGCATTCAGGACACTCGGGAAGCCCGCATACGGGATAAGGTGCATGATACAACCTACAATCTCTTCCGGTGTTAAACCAACCGATAGCCCAGTTTTGATATGCATCCCAATCTGCGGCTTTCCTTGCGCAACAAGCGCCGTAATCGTTGTCAGCACTTTTTGTTTATTTTCCAATCCTGGACGCGAATAAATATCTCCAAATGCAAATTCAACAACGTATTTGCTTAGATCAGGAGCAATATCTTTAAATGCTTCCCCAATGTCCATAAAGCCTGTTGGATTGTCATCACCTGATTGTGTCAGTTCCTGTATTTTATCTATCCCTTGTTGATAACGATCTTTTGACATGTTAACATCCTCCTTGATTTAATTACTATCCATTTTACTCTGAACAAAATATGTAATTTTCTGAATAAATATTGGTCAATAAAAAACCCAATATTTCTCTTAACAATGCTAGTATATAGCTTGTATCCAAATAAGTAAAATGACCAATCGTCAGATTCATCCATGTATTGTTTTGGATCCCCTACAGTAATATCGCTCGTTCTGCCGAAGTTTAGACTTATGCATGACATAATAATGGATGAGATTGAAGAAACGTAATTAAACGTTCATCCGTTTCTTGTGATGACTTACCGAGCCAAATTAAATGTCCCCATGTGTTAAGCAGATGCAATTCAGATGAAGGTATGTTTTCGTAAGCAAAATAAGGATGTTCTAATGGAACAGACCCATCATGTTTACTGTGCATAATAAGGGTTGGACAACTGATCGCCTGTAAATTTGCGGTAGATACCTCATTTATCTGTACAAAATCAATTAGAAAACCATCACCTGAGCGTTGCCGATTATTCATTTTTCTTATCGCTTCAACATCCCCTTGCATTAGCATCTCCTTTGCCTCTTTATATGTTAGTTTACTAAAAGAAGGAAACATCTGTTTAAAAATAAACCGTGGAAATAGATTATTCATCACAGAAATTAATTTCCATGTGTATTTTTCTACTTGAGGACGAAATAATATCCTTGCAGCTTTGTACTCTTTATCTTTAGGAGTGAGCCATTCTTTCGTAACAGCTGACTGTAAGGTAAGGGAACAAACCATTTCCGGATAGGCAGCAGCAAAATATATACCGCTAGGACCTCCCGCAGATATAGCGACAAGATGGACTTGCTTAACATGTAAATATT
>JAPFCO010000274.1 GCA_026169505.1 Pseudogracilibacillus sp. | reverse complement strand
TAGCCCCGCATTATTTAAAGAGTATTATCAAGATAAAGAACGTACAGCAGCATCCATTCGCGGTGATTATTATATTACTGGTGATCGCGCAAAGAAAGATGAAGATGGCTATTTTTGGTTTGAAGGTCGTGATGATGATATTATCGTTAGCTCAGGTTATACGATTGGACCATTTGAAGTCGAAGATGTACTAGTGAAGCATGGTAAAGTAAAAGAATGTGCAGTTGTTGCTAGTCCAGATGAAATCCGTGGTCAAATTGTGAAAGCATTTGTTGTCTTACGTGAGCCTGTAACAGATCAAGAAGGGTTAGTAAAAGAATTACAGCAATTTATTAAACAACATACTGCACCTTATAAATATCCTAGAAAGATAGAATTTATTGATGAATTACCAAAAACCATTTCTGGAAAAATTAGACGTGTAGAATTACGTGATTTAGAAAAAACGAGGCATCAAAAATAAAAAACAGACAGCTAGTTTCTTAACAAGATACTAGCTGTCTTGTTTTATTATCAGGTTATTTTATTTCGAATTTTCTCTTATTAAATGAAAGTAGCACTTACTTCTATAAAACTTCTGCATATGTATGTAATAGTTTATTTCCTCTAATTGAAGTTATGAATGATCGTTAATTAACATGAAACATTCGTGTGTACCTCTCTTAATATAATGGATCAATAAAATCAATATCATATTTTTCACTATATGCTTCTGTTAATACCTCTAATTTCTCTAATTGCTGATTAATATTTTCATCATGCTTGGCCATGTTTTGATCATATGCTTCTATTTCTTCAGCTGTAAGATGATCCTCTAATAACTGAATCAGAAATGTATTGTTTTCTTCTAGAAAGAGAATATATGCCTTGATCGTTGCTTGATAGGCATTAAAATAAGCTTTACCTTCCTCTGTCTTAGGTTCATCATATTGATCAAGATACGATTCTACTTCTGCTAAGTCATTCGTTACCCCACTTTGTAAGTAGTCGATAAATTCAGCTGAAAATTCCTCCATATTATCCACTGCATCATTAGGGTTTTTAGCAAAATCATCTTGGTATGTTAATGTTTCTTTCCTAATATGATCCAACTTCTCTTGGACATTTTCAGTTAAATCAGCTTGAATGACGGTTAATTCATCCTCAGAGGATGAGCAAGCAGCCAAAATAAATAATGAGGTGAAAAATAAGGCAAACATAATTATCTGTTTATTCATAGATGTTATCCTCCTCCTTAAATATCCTACCAAATTAGTGGATGATTGGTAGTGCCATACGATACAGTACATAATGCCTATTTATAATGATGAAATTGATTAACCTATTGAATTTAGTCAATTTCATCATACAGATTTATTGCTACATTACTACCACCTGTAGTTGAGTTGAATCGTCCCCAACTATAGGTGGTAGCGACGTAGCTAATTTAGGCAATGATGAAATTGACTCAATTAATTTTAAAAATGGAGTTAAAAAGGTTGAAAGTCAAAATAGGTCAGTGTATAATGAAATCATAGTCAAAGATAGTCAAAGTCAGAATAATAACATTAGAAAACTTGGCTAATCGCCAAACCTACTGCTAATAAAAGCATTTAATTATTTGAAGGAGGAAATAAACATGAAATGTCAACAATGTGAAATGAATGAGGCAACTGTTAATATGGCAGTTCAATTAAATAATGAGAGAATTCAATTACATGTATGTAGTGATTGTTTTGAAGAAATAAAAAGTCAAATGAATCCAAATAATTTTTTCCAACAAGGTGGCAATATGAATTCACAGCCGTTTTTCCAAGGAAGTATGGGAGGACAAGGGAAAAATCAAGGTAGAAGTCGGACACAAACAAAACAACAAGGTCGAAAAAAGACTGGATTATTAGATGAATTAGGTACAAACATCACGGACTCTGCACGAAATGGAAATATAGACCCAGTAATTGGCCGTAATCAGGAAGTAAAGCGCGTCATTGAAACATTAAATAGACGTAATAAAAATAATCCAGTATTAATTGGGGAACCAGGCGTCGGAAAAACAGCGATTGCAGAAGGTTTAGCATTAAAAATTACTGAAGGCGATGTACCAACAAAATTATTAAATAAAGATGTTTATATTTTAGATGTAGCTTCTTTAATTGCTAATACAGGTATTCGCGGTCAATTTGAAGAACGAATGAAAAAGTTAATTGAGGAAGTAAAAGAAAATCCAGACGTCATTCTATTTATTGATGAACTGCATTTATTAGTTGGGGCAGGAGCGACGGAAGGTTCGCAGATGGATGCTGGGAACATTTTAAAACCAGCACTAGCACGTGGAGAACTCCAAGTAATTGGAGCGACAACATTAAAAGAATATCGTCAAATTGAAAAAGACGGTGCATTAGAACGTCGTTTCCAACCGATCACGGTAAACGAACCATCAGCAGAAGAAGCAGTGCTAATCTTACAAGGGATTAAGGAACATTACGAGAAGTTTCATGGAGTAACATATCCAGATGACGTTATTGAGTCATTCGTATCATTATCTTCACGTTATATCCAAGATCGCTTTTTACCAGATAAGGCAATTGATTTAATGGATGAAGTAGGGTCTCGATTAAATTTAGCACATGCCGAAGTAGACACAGAGTCATTAGAAGAACAGTTAGAAAAAGTAGTCCAAGAAAAAGAAGAGGCAGCAGAAAAAGAGGCATATGAAAAGGCTGCAAACTTACGTTATCAAGAAATTCAATTACAAAAACAACTAGAAAAAGCAAAAAGTAATCTTGAAAAATCAAAAGTAAGTACAGTTGTTTCCGTACATGATGTAGAAGAAATAGTCGAGGAAAAAACAGGTATCCCTGTGATGAAATTACAAGCGGATGAACAAGAAAACTTAAGAAATTTTGCGGATCATCTCCGAGTAAATGTCGTTGGACAGGATAAAGCTGTCGATAATATTGCAAAAGCAATCCGTCGTAGTCGAGCAGGATTAAAATCAAAATATCGTCCAATTGGGTCCTTCTTATTTGTTGGTCCAACAGGTGTCGGTAAAACAGAATTATCCAAAGTACTTGCAGCAGAGTTATTTGGCTCTAAAGAGGCATTGGTTCGCCTAGATATGAGTGAGTATATGGAAAGACATACAGTGTCCAAAATAATTGGTTCGCCTCCAGGATATGTAGGTCATGAAGAGGCTGGTCAATTAACAGAGAAAGTACGTCGTAATCCATACTCGATTATCTTATTAGATGAAATTGAAAAAGCTCATCCGGATGTACAAAATACATTCCTGCAAATTATGGAAGATGGACATTTAACAGATTCACATGGTAGAACCGTCAGTTTTAAAGATACGGTCATTATTATGACTAGTAATGCTGGTACTGGATTTAAACCAATTAATGTTGGTTTTGGAAAAGACAATGATGCAATTTCAAATTTTGAAGTACTGAGTGACTATTTCAAACCAGAATTCTTGAATCGTTTTGATGGAATTATTCGTTTCAATGAATTGTCCGAAGAAAACTTATTAGAAATTGTTGACTTAATGTTACATGAACTAGAAGAGACGATTGAAAATGAGACAATTCGTATATCTGTTACAGATGAAGCAAAAGAACAAATTGTGAAACTTGGTTATGACCCACGTTTTGGTGCGAGACCATTACGCCGTGTGATCCAAGACCAAATTGAAAATCAACTAACAGATCTAATTTTAGACGAAGTATCAATAGAAAATGTCGAAGTTTCTTTAGTAGATGAGGAAATAGTCGTTAAAGCAGTTTAATAGTAGGAAGCCATTGATATTCATCTATCAATGGCTTTTTTCATGAAAAAAATCTACATCTCGATGGTACTTTCTATTAATCATGGAGATGTCCTTTTCAATCTTCTTGTTTGTAAGATACAGTAAAACGAACATCAATAATATCAATACCAGCAAATTGTAACCGTTCATTTAACGCATGTTTTAATTCTATATTTTGTTCATTTATACTTCCTAGTTGTTCCTCTTTATTCAAGATCATACTTTTCTCTTTCATCATCGTGTTTGCTTCCACTTTCAAGAAATCTCTATATGCATCAACTTCATAGATCGCTTTAGCGGCATCTACTATTTGATAAATAATGACAGCTGATAATTGTAATTGTTCTCCTGCTTTTGTTTTACTCGTCAGACAATCTGTTTCAAAACTATGGATCTTTCTAGAAAGTCTCCTTTTAGAAGATAGAGGGATAGTCATGATCCAGCCTGGCTTGCGAATTGTACCAATATATTGTCCTAGAAAAGTTACAACAATAATTTCATTAGGTTGTACGACCGTTAATCCGGATATAAATATAATGGCCAATATGAAACTAATCACAGCAATGATTACCTGTTGATGAAAGATATTTAAAAAAGCTACGAATAATAAGACAGCAATAACAACTGCTCCTATATAGCCATTAATTGACCATGTATCCTTCTCCATAATCATCCACTTCATCTCCTTTCACTTCTTGATTAGTTAGTTTTCCCACTTTATTGTTTTTTTATAATGATGGAGCTATTTTCATCATGTCCATATTAATAATAAGCTGATAAAATCGTTGGCCTATTCCGTAGAGGAGCGATCTCTTACCAGACTATTTTTGTTACTACTACAATATTTATAATATAAAATCAAAAATATATTGACAATAAAGCTAATTAGTTATATGGTTAGTTACATAAGTAATTAACCGTATATTTGCAAGTAGAAAAGGGTGATGGTAAATGGTGCTGAAATTAAATGAAGATAAACCAATCTATCTTCAGATAAAACAATATATTGAAGACTCCATCATGGATGATGTAATGAAAGCGGGAGAAAGAGTACCTTCAACAAATGAATTAGCCAAACATTATCAAATCAACCCGGCTACAGCAAGGCAGGGAATGAATGAATTGGTGACAGAAAATATATTACAAATTAAAAGAGGTGTTGGCATGTTTGTAACGGAAGATGCGCAAGACATTTTAATGGAACAAAGAAAACAGACATTTTATGAAAAGTATATTGTTCCATTACAACAAGAAGCGAAGAAATTACGCATAACAGATGAGCAACTAGCTAGTATGTTAAAAAAGGAGGAGAATGAAAAATGAAAATTGATGTACAAAGCATTACGAAGAAGTATAAAAATAAAAAGGCGTTAGATAATGTATCCTTTCATTTAGATGAACCAAAGATATATGGTTTACTTGGACGCAATGGAGCGGGAAAAACAACCTTCATGGATATTTTGGCAGGTTATCAACTAGCTTCGAGTGGAGAGGTAACGGTCAATGGAAAAAGTCCTTTTGATCAGCGTGATGTCCTTCAACACATTTGTTTAATAAAAGAAGGAGATAATTTCCAACGGGATATGACGGTAAAACATATATGTATATCGTACCGTTATTTTTACCCAAATTGGGATCAAGAACTTGCAGATCGATTAATAAAAGAATATCAATTACCAACTAATAAAAGAATTAAGACATTTTCTAAAGGGATGCTGTCAGCTGTCGGTGTCATTGTTGGATTGGCAAGTAAAGCAACAATCACTATTTTTGATGAGCCGTATATTGGATTAGACGCTGCGGCAAGAAAGAGATTTTATGAAGTTTTATTAGAAGAGTTCGAGCTAGAGCCGAGAACCGTTGTTTTTTCTACTCATTTAATTGATGAAGTAAGTTTGCTATTTGAAGAAGTTCTAATCTTACAAGAGGGCAAATTAATTTTACAAGAAAAAACAGATAATTTACGTGAACAAACTTGTGCTGTAACGGGAAAAGTAGAGGAAGTAGAAGCATTTATTATGAACAAACGAGTGATTAAAACAAAACAACTTGCGAACATGATGACCGCATTTGTTTATGGGGATAGGAAAGAAGCGGAGGAGTCATCTCTTCAAGTGGAAGGGGTTCCGATTCAAGACTTGATGATTTATCTAACAGAAAAACAGGAGGTGCAGGTCGGATGGTAACTCAATTAAAAGGTTCCCTCTATTATTTGTTTTCGAGTTTACGTTTTTCTTTACTTGTTTTTTGGAGTATTTTAGGTGGCGTATTAGTTATTTCATTTATAACAGATCTTTTAATGACTAATTCTCG
>JAPFCO010000184.1 GCA_026169505.1 Pseudogracilibacillus sp. | reverse complement strand
TGAAGCCGCTAGCTAAATACGTTTCATCTGCTACTGCTGGGGTAGAACCTGCCATCATGGGGCTTGGCCCAATTAATTCAACGAATAAATTATTACAAAAAACTGGTCTGAGTATTGATGATATCGATCTTGTTGAACTAAATGAAGCATTTGCTTCTCAATCAATAGCATGTATCGAACAATTAGGATTACCAGTTGATAAGGTGAATGTAAATGGAGGGGCAATTGCATTAGGGCATCCGCTTGGAGCTAGTGGAACAAGGATTTTAACGACACTTGTGCATGAAATGAGGAAACGAAAGGTAAAACGTGGTTTAGCAACGATGTGTATAGGTGTTGGCCAAGGAATTTCTGTCATGATAGAAAGTATTTAATGTAACATAGTGTATCATTAGTTAACTAGTGTTAGAAATGAACTAGCTAAAGGTGTAACTACTGTAGGTTGTTAACCATCTTTGTTTATTAGTGTTTTAGTCACTTTAATTTTATCACCGTATATATTGTTCCATTTACCAAATACTAATGATTAAAAGAGGTGTTTGGTATTGACGAAACGTGTCAAAGCATTTATCGTAAAAATTATTGGAATTGGTGTCTTGACGTTTGCCCTATACGGGATTTTTTATCACGCAACAATTGGCCGTTTGTTATTAATGACGCTGGTCGTGGCAGGGCTCAGCTTTATAGGTGATGTGTTTATTTTACCTAGAATTAACTTGGCAGTTGCGGCAGTCGCTGATTTTGTGGGCTATTTTTTACTTTATTGGCTTTTAGGAAATTTGGTTGTTGATATTGCAGAGCCACTTTTATTGCCTGCCCTTACCGCAGCATTGTTAGGAGGATTGGCGGAAATGGTTTATCACATTTATGTTATGGACAGATTACATGAACCACCGCGTGCGGCACCTTTACCAACAAGGTTTCAAGAAGAATTCGCTGAAGAGTCGGATCCGGAGGTTGTCAGAAGGGATAAAGAAGACGAACCGGAAAAAGATTAGTAAGTTTTATCGATATCATAATACATATTGTAGCTTCATGGTTATTTATTGTAATTATGAAATTGATGCAGTTATCTAAAACATTTTCATTGCAAAGGGTATGAATAGATAAGCCAACTAGTAAAACAGTCTTTTCCCTATCATATATGGGCAAAGGCTGTTTTTCTCATATATAAGTAAACGTACTCATTTATTTGTTGCTATTTTTAAAATAAATAGTCAATTTGTAATGTGATTGACAACGTATTGAAAGTGCTATAGGGTATAAAAGTGCGAAATGATACTTTGCTTACTGAAGTAGCATTTCGCTCTTTACTTTGCTATAAATTATACTGGTCTTTTGGGATAAAATAATATTATCTTATATAGATGGAAGCAAGTTAGGAGGATAGGCTCAATATGTCGTGAGCGACGAGTAATACAATGCACAAACTGGAGGAAAGTAATAATGGAAGATTCGAAAAAGAAGAAAGTATCATTAGATTTACCGGTGTTTTTCATAAGTGGTGGTGCACTACTGTTATTTGTGATTATTGCACTTATTAATGCAGACTTTGTTTCAGATATGGTTGATTATTTATTTGGACTATCAGCTACTTATTTTGGAATGCTTTATCAGATTGTGTTATTAGGAACATTTATAATTGCATTAATATTAGCCCTTTCCAAATATGGAAATATTCGCTTAGGGAAGATGGATAAGCCAGAAATAAGTACATTTAAATGGATTTCGATTATTATGTGTACATTATTAGCAGGTGGTGGTGTGTTTTGGGCAGCGGCAGAACCACTTAGTCACTTTTTGACAGTGCCACCACATTTTTCTGGAATTGAGGGTGGAACACCAGAAGCTGTAGTACCTGCATTAGCGATGAGTTTCGTTGATTGGGGTTTTCTATCGTGGGCAATTTTGGGGACGTTGGGAACGATCGTATTAATGTATGCACATTACCATAAAGGCATGCCGTTAAAACCTAGATCATTGTTATACCCAATTTTTGGCGAGAAGATTATGAAAAACAGTATATTAGGAACGATTGTTGATTCGTTCTCGATTATAGCTGTAGCGGCTGGAACGATTGGGCCAATTGGATTTTTAGGTTTGCAAGCAGGTTATGGATTAAGTACTATAACAGGGTTGGCTAACACATTAAATGTTCATGTTATCATTATTGTTTTATTAGTCATTGGGGCAGCTATTTCTGCGGTAACTGGCATTCATAAAGGTATTCAGTTTTTAAGTAGCTTAAATGTGGTTTTAGCAGTTGGCTTAATTATTGGTGTCTTATTGCTTGGTCCAGGTTTTTTTATTTTTAATCATTATTTTGAAGCGTTTGGTCTTTATGTAAATCAATTTGTTTCGTTCAGTACGTATCGAAGTGATGAAGCATGGCTTGGTATGTGGACAGTATTCTTCTTTGCATGGTTTATTGGGTATGGGCCAATGATGGCCGTATTTACAAGTCGAATTTCTAGAGGACGTACCATTCGTGAGCTTGTGTTGGCCGTAGCAATCATTGCTCCTGTCATTACAACCTTTTGGTTCACTGTTGTAGGGGGGACGGGAATTTTCCAAGAATTAAAGCTTCCTGGTTCTGTATCATCCGCATTGAATGAAGCTGGACCTCCTGCAGCGATGATGGCAATCACGGAACAATTACCATTTGGAATTATTTTTGGATTCTTATTTTTACTGGCAACGATTATTTTCGTGTTAACGACGACAGACTCGATGTCATTAACTATGTCTATGGCCATTTCAGGTGATGGAAACCCACCGCGATGGTTAAGAGCTTTTTATGCATTAGTGATGGGCTTGGTTGCGATTGTTTTAGTTTCAATTGGTGAGGGTAGTGTCAATGCATTACAATCATTTATTGTTGTGACCGCCGTTCCTGTTGTATTATTACTCTTAACAACGTTCTGGACAGCACCAAAGGTTTGTAAAGAATTATATAAGGAACATAAGGAAAAGTCTTTATAAAAGAAATCATAAAAACAGTCTTTACTCATTTGTTTATGGGAAAAGACTGTTTTTTCCTGTTATAATGAAGCTAAGCTTATTTCGTGAAAAACAAGGATAACTGGGGTTGTGAGTGTCATCTGTAAAGTAACGTTGTAATACATATGAAGGTTATGCAGCTGGGCACATCATGGAAACAATGAGAGGAATGATTTAGTGCAATTTTTAGTAGAGAATGATTGGGCTGTTTTTATTGGGTTAGAAGTGTGTGCACTTATTTTTATTCTTGCATTTATGGGGGCTCGCTACCTATTGTCACGGCGTCAATTAAGTAATCTATTATTAGGCTTATTTTTGCTGATGATGGTATTAGAAGGGGTTCTAGCTTTTGTTGTCTATCAAGTGACAGGGGAA
Source organism: Pseudogracilibacillus sp. (assembly GCA_026169505.1). Classification (GTDB taxonomy): domain Bacteria; phylum Bacillota; class Bacilli; order Bacillales; family Amphibacillaceae; genus Pseudogracilibacillus. The sequence continues at coordinate 3,592 of JAPFCO010000184.1, read as the reverse complement.
GTTTCGACGTTTCAAGTTGTGGTTGTTCTCTTCTTGCTTTATGCAGTTACATTTGGTGTTCATGATTTTAAAAGGTTAGACTATTCTGCACGCGTGAGAATCGGTACATGGCGGAATACAACACTTGTAACAGAGGCAGAAACAGAAAGGATGCGAGCACTTAAAGATCCAAAAATAGTAGCAAGAAAGTCACGAATTTGGTTTTATGTACATACGATTATTTTTGGCGGTGCACTTATTTATTTTTGGAATACGTATGGCGCGAGTGAGTATAGTTGGTTGTATTTTATTCAAAACTGGGATTGGTTTGGGGATGAGGATCTAACACAACCATTTACAAGTGAGTTACTGTCTCAAGTTGTTCGATTATGGCTCATTATCTATATCGTAGACTCCATTATTAATTGGTCATACACGTTTTTTCCTAATAAAGTGACAGAGGACGAATCGATTTAAAAAACACCTTTAGATTCTGCTCGGCAGAATCTAAAGGTGTTTTCATATAATAGATTAATTTCCTACCTTTAAAAAGAGTTGATTCCCAGCTGGGTCATGAACGATATAGTGATCTGCCTCTGTTATCACTTCGTCATCAAGTTGAGCTAATACATTATCGACTGTCGCTTGATCAGGGTAAATCAATGTATAAGCTTTTAGTCTTGCACTCTGTGGTGAAGGCTTTTCTGCGTTTACACCACTCCATGTGTTGATTGCAATGTGATGGTGGTAATCTCCATCTGACATGAATAATGCTTGTGGATAATGGGCTGTGACATTAAATCCTAGATTCTCATAAAAGAGTTGTGCATTTTGTAAATGATCTACATGTAAATGAATATGTCCCATGAGAGTATTTGCAGGTAATCCTTCCCAAGTTGTACCTTCAGCTTCTTGGATTAGACCATCTCCATCTAGTGGATCTGTTGTCATCTTAACTTGATCATCTGTCCACTCCCACACACTTGGATCACGGTCAATATAAATTTCAATACCATGTCCGTCTGGATCATTTAAATAAAGTGCTTCACTTACGTGGTGATCTGCTGCACCTATACGAACTTGTTGTTCTGCGAAATGGTGTAAGATTGCGCCTAAATCTTTACGCTCGGGTAGTAATAGAGCATAGTGATACAGTCCAGTTTTCTTAGGTTCCTTTGGTGTAATATCATCAGGTTGTTCAATGATAAGTAATGGATTTTCTCCATCTGTTGTAAAAGTGATAACCTGAGCAGATTCATCTAGGATTTTAAAGCCAATCGTTTCTGTATAATATTGCTTAGAAACATTTATATTTGTGACATATAAATGGACAGCTCCTGTATAGATTATAGGTTTTTTGTGAAAATTCATTTTAATTCCTCCTAAAAATACTTTCATCAATAATGAAATGTAACTAACTTACTTTATGTAACTAACTTTATATGTTAAGCTAAATAAAGTCAATCGATTTGTTTGGATAAGAAGGGGTGGATGATTGATGAGTAATTTTGAACTTTGTCCTAGATTCGAAGGTGCTGTTGCTATCTTGAGTCAACGATGGACAGCGTTGATTTTATATCAATTAATGTATGGTCCCGGGCGTTTTTGTACAATGACAGAACAATTAGGGGTCAGTGGGAAAATATTAACTGAACGATTAAAAAGCTTAGAAAAACAAAACCTGGTGCATCGTGAGGTTTTTCCAGAAACTCCGGTAAGAATAGAGTATTCACTGACGGAAAAAGGGATGTCATTACTTCCCGTGATGAAAGAAATTGAAAAATGGTCACAAGAGTGGATAGAGATTAATTAAATAGAAGTGTTTCTTTTGTTAGATCTTTTATACAAATGAAAATGGACTGTCTGATGTAGGCAGTCCATTTATTATGATTAGAAGTTAATTTTTAATTCCTTCATTTTACGATAGAGTGTGCTACGACCGATTCCAAGTTTTTGTGATGCTTTGTTCACGTTGTTTGTTTCTTCGAGTGCTTGGGCGATCATTTTCTTTTCAACTTCTTTAAGTGATAGTTCAGATGGTACTTTTCGTTGATAGAAACCTTTAATATTTTTAGGTAAATGGCTCGTCATAATTTGGCATGATTTGCCTTGGGCAAGTAAGTAAGATCGTTCCATCATATTGTGTAACTCTCGGATATTGCCTGGCCATGGATATTCGACGAAAAGTTGCATGACCTCGTTATCAATGTCTGTAGGGCCTTCCCCGTACGTTCCTTTGAGTTCTTCTAAAAACATCCATACGAGCGCTTCAATATCCTCTGGTCGTTCACGTAATGGTGGAATATCGATTGATAATACATTGAGACGATAATATAAATCGGAACGGAAGGAATTATTATATGCAATCTCTTCTTCTAGGTCCCTATTTGTTGCGGCAATGATACGAATGTCGACATCTCGTTCTGTCGTATCACCAAGGCGAACAATTTGCTTCGTTTCAATTGCTCGTAATAAAGTAACTTGTAATTCTAACGGCATATCGCCAATTTCGTCTAAAAACAATGTGCCTTGATGGGCGCTTTCAAATTTACCAATTGCTCCACCTTTCCTAGCTCCTGTAAAGGTTCCTTCCATATATCCAAATAACTCACTAACGATTAAATCCTTAGGAATTGCTCCAGTGTTCACAGCAACAAAGGGTTCGTTTCTTCGATCACTTTGCTCATGAATCGTTCGTGCCATCACTTCTTTACCGGTTCCTGTTTCGCCAATAATTAATACATTGGCCGTTGTTTGCGCAGCAATCGTTGCTGTTTCAAGTTCCTGTTGAAAATTAGCATTTCGTGTATGCATACGACCAAATTGTAAAATCGGGTCAGCTATTGCTCGTTTAAGTGGTTTCAGTAAAAATAATGTTTTTGACTTTGTAACGTAAGAATCGATAGCAAATTTTTTCTGCATTTGGTTTAATTGGTTTGGTGTTAAAGTATCACCTTGTTTAAGGTTCGTGAGATCTTTTGCTTTTTGGCTCATATATTGAATGGTTTTAAATTCCGATAAAACGATGAGTGCTTCCTCACTAATATGTCCCCATGCTTGTAAAACGATTTCGTTCACGGGAGTTTGCTTTTTTTGGTTCGCTTTATATGGTCGTGGTTGAATGTTGTTATCAGAATCCCACACAATATCAAATTGTCCATTAGGCAGAGCTTTACCGATTTTAACCGGTCGAGAAAGATGACGTTTTTCTTTATCGATAAGTAATGTACCACACTCAGTCTCCATTTTTGCCCCACTCAAATGCTCAAAGATTGTTTTATAATGGTAACTATTTAGGTCAATGATTGAATTTAAAATAAGCTTTGTACCGATATATGTGTTAAACATAACGGAGGAAATGACTCTTTTTTCTCCAAAATAGGTTTGGAATTTTTCTACAAAGGATTGATTCATTGGGTTTTCTAAAGACTGAAAGGAACTGGCGGAACCATAATGTCCGACACCGACTTCGTGTCCCATTGCTTCTAGTTCCGTCTCTTTTGTGATTGGACTGAAAATGGGTACCGTATCTGCATGTAATCCCATTTGTTCGTATGTTTGATAAAAGGAAACGACGCTTTGACCGACAAGTGTAGAGAGAACAGCATCAGGT
>JAPFCO010000490.1 GCA_026169505.1 Pseudogracilibacillus sp. | reverse complement strand
GTTTTAGGGATAAATGGAGAAAGATTAATTAATCGTGCCAATGGGATTGATTCACGTCTCGTTGATCCTGACTCTGTCAATGAATTTAAAAGTATTGGAAATTCGCAAACATTAAGAGAAGACACAATAGATCAAACGGTCATTACATCGACCCTAGACCGATTAGCTGACAAGGTGGAAGAAAGATTGCAACGTAGAGAACTAAAAGGGATGACTGTCCAATTGATGATTCGCTATGCAAACAGACACACGGTTACTAGGAGCCGAAAGTTACTTTCATTTATTGATGATAAAAAATCTATTTTAGACGTTGTTCATGAATTGTTTAAGGAAAATTGGACATCAAAACCAATCCGTTTATTGGGGATTACGGTACAAGACCTACTTGAAAAAAAGGAGATCATGGAGCAATTGAGTTTGTTTACTTATGAACAAGAGGAAAAACGTGCTTCGATGACAGATGCAATTCAATCAATGAAAGATAAATATGGGAAGGATGTATTTGTCGATATATCAGAACCTAGTAATCTTGAAGATGCCGACAAAGATAAATTATTACGAACGAGCTTTCAAAAAGACTTTTTGGATGATTATAAACAGGATGACCCAGACTCTAAAAAATAAATAATGAAATAAAGCAGGGAGCAACAATTTATTATCGTCGCCTCCTGCTTTTTAATTTTCAAATACTTTTAGGTTTAACTATCGCTTCGGACAAACAATTGGCTTTCCAATGAAGCTTAAAGGACCATTTGAATATATTTTTTTAGTGAAATTTGCATCCTAGTATACTCCGCTTATGTTTTTATTCAAAGGAAACAGACCTCACGATACACGCTAACAACCTATTTAAAAAGCTTCTTAGCGATTCCTTGAACTAATTTACCCCCCGGATATCGAACAGGAATATCAATTGTTGTCGATTGTATTAAAATGCTTTTTTGATGTGAGAAGGTTGTAAAGCTATGTTTACCATGATAGGCCCCCATCCCACTTGCGCCAACACCACCAAATGGCAGATGAGGATTAGCTAAATGGTATAATGTATCATTGATAGAACCACCACCAAATGAGATAGATTGCAATATTTTGTCTGTATTCTCTTTAGAAGACCCAAAATAATACAAAGCTAAAGGCTTTTCATTACGTTGAATTGGCCCAATTATATCAGTTAATGTTTTAAATGGCATGATCGGTAAGAGCGGACCAAATATTTCTTCTTGCATAATAGAATCATCCCATGTAATATCCTCTATTAATGTTGGTGCAATTTTAAGTTGTTGTTTATCTGATTCACCACCAGTAATAATTGTTCCATTATCCATTAAATTCAAGAGACGATTAAAATGTTGTTCATTAATTATTTTAACGTAATCATTATTAGCTAAAGGTTTTTTACCGTATAGTCGAACGATTTGTTTCTTCATTTCTTTCACTAACTTCGGATAGATATCTTCATGGGCATATATATAGTCTGGAGCAACGCATGTTTGCCCAGCATTCGTGAATTTCCCCCAAACTAATCGTTTTGCTGTTACTTTCATACTGCTCTTTTTATCAACAATTGCTGGACTTTTCCCACCAAGTTCTAGTGTTACTGGGGTTAAGTGCTGACTTGCTTTTTCCATCACAATTTTTCCAACATTGGAACTGCCAGTGAAAAATATATAATCGAATCGTTCGGCTAGTAGTTGTTCACTTGCTTCTTGAGCCCCTTCGACTACAGCAATAAAACTTGGGTCAAAGGTTGCTTGACACATTTTAGTTAGTAGCTTAGAAGTGTGCATACTGTGTTCTGAAGGTTTTAATACAATCGTGTTCCCAGCAGCAATTGCACCGATCATTGGTGCAATTGCCAGTTGAATTGGATAATTCCATGGAGAGATAATAAGTACTGTTCCGTATGGTTCATACATAATATAATTTTTCGTACCCGTATGTGTAAAAGGAGCATCTACCGGTTGATTTTCCATCCATGATGTTAAGTGCTTTAACGTAAAATCAATTTCAGTATATAAAATGCCTAGCTCTGTCGTTAATGTCTCATGTTTTGATTTATTTAAGTCTTTTCGTAGTGCCTGATATATATCAGGTTCGTACTTTTTTAGCATCGATTTAAGCCGTTGTAATTGTTTCTTTCTAAATGTGTAAGATCTTGTTGCACCAGTGTAGTAATATGCTTTTTGTTCTTGAATTAGACGATTCATTTAATTAGGCTCCTTTTCGTATATCTATTGAAAATACTTCTAGCGTAATTTGAACATCTGTTTACCCATTAATCTACATCAAATTGGAAAAAGTCAGTAGCAATGAATGTATTTGGGAAAATAGATTTCGCTTCTTCCAACAACATTTGTTCCTCATCTTTTTGATAACGGGATGATATATGTGTTAATAGTAATGTTCCAACTTCAGCTTCTTTAGCCATCATCGCAGCTTGTTTTGTTGTACTATGGTGATATTTATAAGCTAGTGCTTCCTTATTAGCATCAAAGGTTGCTTCATGGATTAGAACATCAGATTGGTGAATAAAAGGTAGATGTTCTGGTACATATCTCGTATCCCCAAAAATCGTTATAACACGACCCTTTTTGGCATCACCTAAAAAATCTTTCCGATAAACAACACTTCCATCATCGAGAATAGTTTGTTCATTTTCTTTTATTTGACGATAAATCGGTCCTGGAAGGATACCCGCTGTTTTCAATTTCTGCGCATTTAATTCGCCTAATTTGTCTGTTTCTTTAATGCGATATCCTATTGATGTAACACCATGGTCTAAAAAGATAGTATCTACGATAAAGTTTTCATCCTCAAAAACCACCCCAGATTCTGTCACTTCAACATATTTAATTGGATAAGCTAAATGAGTATCACTCACACTTAAGACAGTTTCGACGAATCGCTTAATTCCAATTGGACCATAAATTGTTAATAAATCATCTCCTGCTAAAAAGGAACGACTACTTATTAAGCCTGGTAGACCAAACAGATGATCGCCGTGTAAATGAGTAATGAAAATTTTATTTATTTTTCTTGGTTTTAATGACGTATGTAAAATTTGATGTTGCGTTGCTTCACCACAATCAAATAACCACATATGATTATTTTCAGGGATTAAATTTAGCATAATGGCGGTTACATTTCGTTCCTTTGAAGGAATTCCTGCTCCAGTACCTAAAAAGGTAATTTCCATAAGATAAGCTCCTCGGGTCATGAATTTTATTTATGATAAATAAAGTATATACTTTTTTATCAAACGTTGCGACCTTAAACGATTGATTATCACTCTTATTATAAGTGATTACTTGGTCTATTAAGTTAGCATGTAAAGTAAACCTGGAAATACATTGAATCAATTTCACTATACGAATTTATCGCCACGACGTTAAATAATGTAGCGTTGTAGAACTTTTTGTACGGATGAAATTAATTCACATGACTAATTTTTCATCCATTTTATATCTATGGTATAATTAATCATAGGATTATACCATTTTTGGAGGATTAATATGTCAAATAAGACACCAATGATGCAACAATATTTACGAATTAAAGCAGAACATCAAGATGCATTTTTGTTCTTTCGCTTAGGCGATTTTTATGAGATGTTTTACGAAGATGCAATTAAAGCAGCGCAAGAATTAGAGATAACACTAACTAAAAGAGATTCTGGACAAAAGGCACCAATCCCAATGTGTGGAGTTCCGTATCATTCAGCAGAAGGCTATATAAAGACATTAGTAGATAGAGGCTATAAAGTAGCGATTTGTGAACAAGTAGAAGATCCTAAAACAGCAAAAGGTGTCGTAAAAAGAGAAGTAGTTCAAATGGTTACACCAGGAACTGTGATGGAATCTTCCATGTTACAAGAAAATGAGAGTAACTACATTGCTAGCCTATCTCAATTTAAAGATGGATCATATGTAATAGTCTATCATGAGCTATCAACAGGTGAGTCACAGTTAATTTTGATTGAAGATGATTTCACGCTCGTAATTCATGAGTTAGCAAAGCAACAAACAAAAGAATTAGTTGTAGCATCTACGTTACCAGATACATATATGTCACAATTAAGTAGTAATTTGCAACTCGTTTTTTCCTATGAGGATGAAGTGAACTTCATTGGTGAATTTAGACATTTATACGATGAATTACACGATGAACGATTCTTACACGCATTTAGCCGTATGCTTAATTATATCGAACATACGCAAAAAAGATCATTACATCATTTACAAAAACCTGAAGTTGTTACTTTGCAACATTATCTATCATTAGATATGTATTCTAAGCGAAATTTGGAATTAACAGAATCGATGATGAAAAAAAGTAAATATGGCTCGCTTTTATGGGTGTTAGATGAAACTGTAACAGCAATGGGAGCACGGACATTAAAGAAGTGGATTGAGCGGCCACTTATGGACCAACAACGTATTAATGAACGTCTGGACGTTGTAGAATCATTCCAACTCGCTTTTATGGAAAGAGAAGAACTGCGTGAGTCGTTGAAATCTGTCTATGATTTAGAAAGACTAGCTGGTAGGATCTCATTCGGTAATGTCAATGCTCGTGATTTAATTCAATTAAAACAATCATTACAACAAATACCAAGAATTAAAGCTGTATTAACAAAATGTAATGACCCACAAATAGAACGAATCAATGAACAACTACAGTATCCAGAAGCATTAGTACAAGTATTAGAAACAAGTATGATCGATGATCCACCTATTTCTATCAAAGAAGGAAATATTATTAAAGATGGGTATGATAAGCAATTAGATGAATATCGTCATGCACTTAAAAATGGCAAACAGTGGATAATGGAATTAGAAAAACAAGAAAAAGAAACAACAAACATTAGGTCATTAAAAATTGGCTTTAACCGTGTGTTTGGCTATTATATTGAAATCACTCATGCAAATAAACATTTAATACCTGAAGGGCGTTATGAACGAAAACAAACATTAACGAATGCCGAACGTTATATTACACCTGAGTTGAAAGAGAAAGAAGCATTGATTCTAGAGGCTCAAGAAAAGAGTGTTGATTTAGAATATGATTTATTCGTACATATCCGCGAACAATTAAAAGAAAATATCGGGCAAGTACAAGCAATAGCAAAGACGATTAGTGAAATGGATGTGTTACAATCTTTTGCACAGGTAAGTGAACAAAATGATTACCATCGACCTACGTTTGCGAAAGATGAACTCAGCATTAAAGGAAGTCGCCACCCAGTGATTGAAAGGGTAATGACAGACGGATCTTTCGTACCGAATGACATTACTTTAAATAAAGAACAATTCATATTACTTATTACTGGACCTAATATGTCT
>JAPFCO010000128.1 GCA_026169505.1 Pseudogracilibacillus sp. | reverse complement strand
TTCATCCATACGCAGTTGAATCACAATCATTAAGGCTCCAAACCCAGCATTTAAAGCAACTCCAACGAGAATCAATCGAATCGGTGTAATTCCCTGTTTCCATGCAAAAGCATAAATGAGAAATGCAGCACTCAATGCGCCCACAAGGGCAAAGAAAGGTAAAGCAAAAACCGAACTGGCTAACACTACCTCTGTCCCCTGGAAAAAGTAAATAAACAATACAACAGCCAATCCTGCTCCTGAGTTAATTCCCAAAATTCCGGGATCTGCAAGTTCGTTTTGAGAAACACTTTGTAAAATGGTGCCTGAAGTCGCAAGTGCAGCACCAACTAACAAAGCAGTTACCATTCGGGGCAGTCGAAATTCAAGTAAGACAAGCTTTTGCTGGTCAGTACCTTCTCCAACAAGCGTCCGGACCACTTCTTTTGGTGAAATCGTCATCGAGCCCATTTGCAGACTTATTAAGAATATGATTAGGGTCAAAGCTGAGATGATTCCCATGATTAGTATAGGATGGTTTTGCATATGGCGCTTCCACATTACAGCCCCCTCCCTTCACGACGGGCAAGATAAAGGAAGAACGGCACGCCGATAATTGCTGTCATGGCACCGACCGGAACTTCAAACGGTGCATTCACCATGCGGGCGGCAATATCAGCAAGAACGAGAAGCAACCCACCAAGTGCCGCCGAACACGGAATGATCAGCCGATAATCGCGGCCGACAAGTGGCCTGGTAATATGCGGGATAACAAGTCCGATAAAACCAATCGTACCTGAAACAGCCACTGCTGCTCCAGTGAGTAACATCACCGTTATAATTCCGAAAAAACGAATGAGTTTCGTCCGCTGTCCCAGTCCCCGAGCAACATCTATTCCCAAGCTAAGTACAGTAACCGAACGAGCTAACACAAACGCCATGATCAAGCCAACCAATGCAACCGGAACAATAAGATAAATCTGAAACCAGTTCATCGAGGTCAAGCCGCCAGCAAACCAAAAGCTAATATCCTGTGCAACATTAAAATAGATGGCAATGCCCGAAGATACTGCGCCTACAAATGCACCAATCGTTATACCTGCCAAGGCAAGTTTTGCTGGCGATAGACCACCTTTTGCCAAACTTCCGATAAGAAAGATTAAGGCCGTACACAAGCCTGCACCAACAAATGATCCAAACATTAACCCAACATAGCCAACACCGGTAAAAAGTGCCATCAGTATAGCAATAGCCAATCCCGCTCCATCTGAAATGCCAATGATGGATGAATCTGCTAGTGGATTTCTTGTCATTCCCTGCATAATAGCGCCGGAAACAGCAAGAAAGCTGCCAACTAATACTGCACCTAGCACACGGGGAACCCGTAGCTCCATAATAATTTGATGAGCAGTCAGAGCGGGATCAAAATGAAAAATTGCTTCCCTGATCGTGAAAAAGTCAATATCAGCTGCACCATAGCCGATAGAGACAAAGGCTGCCACAACAAGCGATAGTAGTGCGCCAAATATGATAAGAATGGCTACGATCGGTCTTGTCTCCACCTCTTCTACACTTTTTGGCGGCTCCTTTATTTCTTTTGTCGCCATGTACCGTTCCTTCTTTCTGTATTCCATACGTTGATTAGTAGTAACATTTGTTTACGAAGCGATGACTATAGCGCATCATACTGTGCATCATGGAGTGTCGCATAGTGCCCCCCCCGTTTTAAGAGATCATGGTGGGTACCCTGTTCTTCAATCCCTTCTGACGTTGTCACTATAATTCGGTCAGCATGACGAATCGTTGCCAGACGGTGAGCGATGACAAGCGTTGTTCTTCCTTCCGATAATTCATTTAGGGCCCGTTGAATAGACATCTCCGTTTCCGTATCTAAAGCAGATGTTGCTTCATCAAGGATAAGAATCGGTGGGTTTTTCAGAAACATCCTTGCAATCGATAAACGCTGCTTCTGACCGCCAGACAGTTTCACACCTCGTTCTCCGACAATGGTGTCAAGACCTTCCGGCAATTTCTCAATGAAAGACCCTAGTTCTGCCCGTTGTGCGGCCTCTCTGATCTCATCCTCTGTCGCATCGAGTTTGCCGTAACAGATATTTTCGCGCAACGTTCCAGAAAATAGAAATACATCCTGCTGGACGATACCGATATGGTTGCGTAAAGAGGCAAGCGTCACATCGCGAATATCCTCGCCATCGATCGTAATCGAGCCGGTTTGTACTTCATAAAATCGTGGCAGCAAACTGCATAATGTTGTTTTACCTGCACCAGACGGTCCGACAAATGCAACTGTTTCCCCTGCCCGAATGGATATATTAATTCCAGCTAAGACTGGCTGCGAATCCGTATAACCAAACCAAACGTTATCGTAAACAATATCCCCTTTCACTTCTTTCAATGTTTTCGCTTCTGGGTGGTCCGCAATATCCAGTTCAGTATCAAGTAAATGAAGGAAACGTTTGAAACCTGCATACCCTTTCGGATAACTTTCAATAATGGCATTTATTTTTTCAATTGGACGGAAAAAGATGTTCGTCAATAGAACAAATGCCATAAAATTACCAATCGATAGTTTTCCTTGAAGAATAAAATACGCTCCCGCCAGCAATACAGTCAGCATCATAATTCGCATCATCAAGTAGCTAAGTGAAGCGTTCCAACCCATCACCTGATAAGATTTCAACTTCGCATCCCGAAAATTATAATTATCCTTATGGAATAATTTACTTTCATGTTTTTCATTCGCAAATGCCTGCACAAGACGAATACCTCCGACCGTATCTTCCACACGAGCATTAAAGTTCGCCATCCGTCTAAACATCAGTTTCATCGCTTTTGTCATACGCCTATTACAGAAAACAACGATGAAGACGATTGGCGGAACCATGACGAACATTAAAAGTGCTAATTCGGTATTAATATACAACATAGCTCCAAACGAACCAATGAGCGTTATCAATGCTATAAAGACATCTTCTGGACCATGGTGGGCCACTTCGCCGACTTCAAATAAATCATTCGTCAAATTCGAGAGCAGATGCCCAGTTTTTTGATTATCATGATACGTAAACGAGAGCTTTTGAATATGATCAAATAATTCCGCCCGCATATCTGTTTCTATATTGATACCGAGACGATGTCCCCAATATGTAACGATATAGTGTGCTCCTGTATTAAAAAGATAAATAAAAAGAAGAGCAAAGCATGCCCAAAAAATGAGCATCAAGTTTTCCTGTGGCAAAAGCGTATCGACAACACGATTGACAATCAATGGAAACGCAATTTCCAGCAGTGCCACAAAAATTGCAGCGGTAAAGGTCAGAGTAAACAGTTTCTTATATGGCTGGTAATAGACAATAAAACGTTGAAGGAATTCTCTCACTTCTTCAGCCCCTTTAGTTTTTAGTGTATAAGTGGGAAAGCAGCTCCCTATTTTTTGCATCGAATTTAGCATTGTGAGAAGATACCCTCCCGCTTGCAAATGCATCAGGTTGAACACACAGCTTTGCTTGGTTCACTGCATTTGCCGCATCAGTAAATGCACCAGCAATCAAGCCGACTTTGCCGTCAAATGCCAAAATATCTCCAGCAGCATATAAACCTGCTATGTTTGTTTCCGCTTTGGCAGTCCCTTTCACAAAAAAGTCACGTTCTAGTCCCACTTGTAATGGACTTTCTTTAATAAATCTTAGTTCTCTGTCAAATCCATGATTAATGATTAAGTCGTCCACCTCAAATCGAATCTCTTCTCCAGTTTCTTGGTTTCTAGTCAAGATCTCTTTGATACGATGACCGTCCTCGTCCGCAATCAGCTTCTCTATCTTCGTATTTTTATAAACTTCGGCAGAGGAGGCTTCCAGATTAGCAATCTGTACTTCCATCGCTTTAAATTCATCTCCGCGATAAATCAGTGAAACCTCTTTCGCAATCGGTTCCAGTTCATTGGCCCAGTCGAAAGCAGTATCACCACCGCCTGAAACGACAATTTTCTTGCCCTTAAATTCATCAAGACTCTGTAAGGTGTAATGAAGATTGCTTCCTTCAAAACGGTCAGCCCCTTCTAGATCCAATTTAATTGGTTCAACAATACCTCCACCAGTTGTCAAAATGACCGTTCGGCTAATGTATTCATTCCCCGTATTAGTTGTCATGACAAAAAGGCCCTCTTTGTTCTTCTCAAGTTTTTCCACTTTTTCATTCAGAATAATTTCTGGATCAAATGTACGTGCCTGCTCTTCCATTTGCATCATCAATTGCGCACCAGTAATCGGTGTTACGCCGCCTACATCCCAAATCATTTTTTCCGGGTAGACATGAATCTTGCCCCCGAGCTTTGGTTTAAATTCGATAACGCGGGTAGATAAATCCCGCATTCCACTATAGAAAGCAGCATATAGCCCTGCTGATCCCCCTCCAATAATCGTTACATCTTTGCATTCTGACATCCTTTACCAACCTTCCTTTGCTTAAAATTTCTCGTATTCATTATCTGCCATGTATGATCATTTTTCGCCAAAGATTTCTTTCATTCGATTTAAGGTATACTGGAATCCTAAAGGAGAGGAAGTTTGGGCAGCTCTATTTACATAATGAATTTCATCATTTTGTGCGGCATTTGTTGTCTGCCAAGCTTCTGAATCATTTAAAGTGTTGACTATTTCTTCATATTTTTCTTTCGTACCTTCCACGATAAGAAGATAGTCTGGATTCATATCGACCAGTCCTTCTAGAGATGATTGCTCTGTTTGCTTTGGATAGCTTTCTGGAGCATTTAAGCCCAGTCCATTTTCTTTATCAAAAATATGTTCATAATTTAAAATAAACCAGTCATTAAACAAAAGAACAACGGTATCCTCCGGATCATAGTCCAGTGAATCGCGAGTTTCGGCTATCTCTGCTTCCAATCCTTCAATCAAGTCCTCCGCTTCGTCCTCTTTTCCAGTCAGTTCTGCATACAATCGCAGTTTATCTTGCCAAGCTTCATTAAAACCAATAGAAGCAACTGGAGCAATCTGAGCAAACTGATCGTCTTTTCCTGCAGTGAATTCTATAATTAGATCAGGCTCCAATTCAACGAGCTTTTCCATATCAATCGCATCGGTTTCTCCGATTTGTTCAATCTTAGCTAATTCCTCTTGATAAGCATCAAAAGACTCCCATTCTTTCAAAACATCAAGGATTGACGTCCCAGCCCCAGCAATTGGAGTAATTCCAAGTGAAATCAGATAATCCACATGGAAAAAGGACGAAACGACTATACGCTCTGGCTGTTCTTCTAATACGACTTCAATTCCTTCATGATCTTCTACTGTTCGAGGAAAACCTTCATTCTCCTCTGCCACTTTTTCGTTAGATGAATCTTCTTCCTCTACTCCTTCTCCTTCCTTATTCCCACAAGCCTGTAAAACCAATACAAAACAAAGTAGCCTAATCAAATAAGGCTTAAATCCAAATCGCTTAATCATGAACAACAAATCCCTTCTCAATTGATAATCAATCTCAATTAGATTATACGAGGATTCTGTTGCTATTGACATAGACTTTCTGGACTTTCTATTTATAGCTTCTTGACTTTTCATCGAACGCTTCCGATATTCAGTCGGGGATATACCAATATTTTTCTTGAAATGGTTACTAAAATAAAAGAGGTCATTATAGCCTGTTCGCTTAGCAATCTCATTCAATTTCGCATCGGTATTCTCAAGCATTGTTTTCGCTTTTTCCATTCGAACATGAATCAAATATTGAATCGGACTCATTCCTGTCTGTCTTTTCACCAATCTTGATAAATGCTTGATGCTGTACTGAAATACTTTCGACAAATCTTCCAGGGTAATCTGCTCTTTATATCGATAATCAATCCATTCGATGACCTGATCAGCGACATCCAAAATAGGTTTTGCTTCTTCCGCAAGCAATTCTTTCCAAATATAAGCTAAAAAGTTATAAAAGAGAGCAACTGATTGAAAAACAATAGGTTCTTCCGCGTGAAAACTTTCAATTAGTTGATCTGCCTTTTCATATAATGGAAGTATATTTCCTGGTTCTAATACAAAGATGGACGGTTCCACGAGACGTGCTGGATTAGGACGAACCTGATAAGATAGTCTGTAATATTCTAATGATTCTGTGCAGGCTATGGTAAGAATTGAACGCTTTGGTGCGTGAATAATCAGAGGTACATCCCGACTAGTACGATGAGCAACTCCATCAATCGTAATGGTTCCATTCCCCTTTGTTTTCAAAATAAAAGAATGGTTTGGTAGTCTTTGGTCATGCAAACCCTCGGCATCAAGAAGTTTGTTATGTTCTACATCGATCAGTAGAAATTGGTCGTTTACTGTATAGGGGAAATGTATTTTTAAAGTCATTTTTATAGTCTCCTCTAGGAAACACATCACATGATTAAGAAGATAAGGAACTCTTTATCTGTACAAAAAGAGGGTATATGGAAAATCCTAGTAATCCATAAAAGTAACTGATAGAGAGCTCCTACATAAATGATAATGATAATCATTATCAATGTCAACTTTTTATCTGTTCTTTAATGTTCTATGTTCTTAATGGAGAAAATACTTTAAAGATTATTCACATAATCTTGCTTCTTTATATTTTGTCATTTCTAATATTGTTCGTGTAATTTCCTCAACATTCAATACTATTTTTCACCAAAGATTTCTTTCATTTGATTTAATGTATATTGAATCGATAAAGGTCCACCAGATTGAGCAGATCTATTAATATAATGAACTTGATCATTTTGCGATGCATTTGTTGTTAACCAAGCATCATAATCATTTAACATATCAAGTACTTCCTCATATCCTTCTTCATTATCCATCATGACTAGGAGATAATCCGGATTTATGTCGACCAATGATTCTAAAGAAATTTTACCCAAATCCCCTTGCTCTTGAATATCTTCTGGTGCGTTCAGTCCAAGTCCATTTTCTTCATGATAGATATGTTCTGCCGATTCAGGATTGAAAGCCCAAAGATCACTGTCTATAACAATAAAAACAGTATCTTCCGAATTGTAGTCCAGCAAGTCACGGGTTTCAGCTATCTCCGCTTCTAGTCCTTCAATAAGATCGCCTACCTCTTCATCTTTTCCAGTCAACTTCGCATAAAGCTCCAGACGCTCTTGCCAATTGCCATCGGGGTGGGGTTGTCCAATTGGAGCAATCTGACTGAACTGGTCGGTTTCGACATCTTGTCCAGCTTGTCCGGTATAATGAATAATTAATTCTGGTTCCAACCCTACAAGTTTTTCCATATCAATCGCATTAGCATTGCCAATATCCTCAATCGTTTCCAATTCTTCTTTGTATGAATCGAAAATATCCCACTCTTTTAGAATCTCAAGATAAACCCCAGCAACCGGTGTAATCCCAAGTGCAAACAGAAATTCCACATGTCCAAAGTGTGTAACAACTATGTCTTCAGGCTGTTCTTCTATTACAACTTCATTACCTGCCTGGTCTTCTACTGTTCGTGGAAATAAATCGTTTTCTTCCGCTTTTTCCACCACTTCTTCTCCAGATGATTCTTCATCATCCATCCCACCTGTACCTTCATTTCCGCATGCCTGCAAAACAAACACAAAAAAAACCAGCCCAATCAAATAAGGCTTAAATCCAAATCGTTTAATCATTAACAACAAATCCTCTCTCAATTGATAATCACTTTCAATTAGATTGTATCGAGATGGGGATGCTATTGGAATGTGATTTTTGAACTTTTGGTTTGTTACTTCTTCTCTTTGGGTAGAACGCCGTCGATATTTACTTGGAGACATCCCAATATTCTTCTTGAACTGACTGCTAAAATAGAATAAATCATTATATCCTGTCCGCCTGGCAATCTCATTTAATTTCGCATCGGTATTCTCAAGTATTACTTTTGCTTTTTCCATTCGAAAATGAATCAAATATTGAATCGGACTCATTCCCGTTCGAATTTTCACCAACCGTGACAAATGCTGCACACTGTATTTAAACGTATCAGCTAACCCTTCCAATGTTACCTGCTCATTATACCGATGCTCAATCCATTCGATAACTTGATCAGCGACATCTAAAATAGGTTTCGCTTCCTCTTCTGCATACAATTCTTTCCGTATGTTAGCTAAAAAGATATAAAAGAGACCAATCGACTGGAAAGTATCGGCTTTTTTTGAATGAAAACTATTAAACAGTTGATCTACTTTTTCATATAATAAAAGAGTATTATTTGGTTTTAATATATAAATTGGCGGTTCAATAATACGAGCCGGATTAGGGCGAATATGGTATGACAACTTATAATATTCAAACGATTCTTTGCAGGCTATTGCAAGAATCGAACGCTTTGGCGCATGGATAATCAGAGATTCATGCTGATTCGTATGATAAGCAATCCCGTCAACTGTTATCGTTCCATATCCTTTTGTTTTCAGGATAAAGGAATGGTTTATCAGTCGTTGAGTGCAACGATTCTTATCATTTATAAGCTTATGATGTTCAACATCTAAAAGTAGAAACTGATCATTATCTGTATAGGGAAAACGTATTGTTAAAGTCATATCTTCATGGCCTCCTCGGGCAAATACATTGTGTTACAGAAAATGAAGAAATCCAAATGAGAAATAAGATCGTTAAGAATCCTTCTACTTTAAATGATAATGATAATCATTACCGTAGTCAAACTTCCTTTAAGTTCTTTGTACCTCATGGATGAGTGATTCTTTACTGTCTTATGTTATAGCCGAAATAAACGTTTACGTTTTCTCCAGGTATTTATGTTGTTCCAAAAACATAGCTCTTTTTGATCATGAACATCTCCCTAACACATATTTTACAATAAATAAAAAGAATCCATTTTGAAAAAGATTAGTCAAAATAGATTCTATAGCTCGAGCATAGCAATAATTTATTATAAAAAACTTGATTATTTTTAACGATCTTCATTTAATAAAACAGTCGCTTGTATACAGTATCGTTGAGGGGATTTTCAGGGATCCGTTCTTTGTTTTCTTACCAACCAAAAAAGAGTAAAGAAACTTCATCATTTCTTGACGCTTTTTTTATGAAAATTTAATTTGATGATTATATCTTGTCGTAATTTCATTAAGAATGCACGACTTGCTGAAGAAAATGCTTGACTCTTCTTCCAAACAAGATTTAAATTTGCTTCCAATGGTGGGTCTAATGATGTGAATTGAAGTATCTGATTAGATGATGTATCAATGAGTTGGTCTAAAAAAAGTGTATAACCTAAGCCCTCTTCAACCATAATGGCAGCATTAAAAATAAGATTATAGGTTGCAACAATACTCTATCGGGATATGAGGAGTGGCTGGTCAGTTACGTCACTCGGATGTATGACATGTTTATATGCAAGTGGGCTATCGCGTCGCATTAGAATCCCCCCAGCGATCCTGGTACAGAAGTTCTATGAAGTCATATTGAATTTTATCAGTTGGATCGATTCATAATCATTAATTGAGTGAACCGTTTTCTAATCTCCCAGAAACATCATCCGCGTTCCCACTGTAGAGATTGAAGGTAATATTCGGATATGTTGCTTGCAGCTTATTAAAAGTCTTCGCAATAATGCGCATACCTTCTGGCTCACCACAACCAATTGCAATTTTGCCTTGAATATCTACAGAGGTTTCACTTAGATTGTGTTCAGTTCGATCAACTAAATCAATAATTTCTTTCGCTTTTCGAAGTAAATAATGACCAGATTCTATGAGTATAATTTTACGATTACCACGAATAAATAAAGTCGTTTCTAATCGTTCTTCCAATTCCTCAAGCTGACAGGAAAGTGTTGGTTGTGTTAGATGCAGCGTTTCAGCAACTTTTGAAATATGGCGCTCATTGGCTAAAGCAATAAAGTAAAGTAACGCAACACTCGAATTTCCATAACCAAGCTCCCTTCATATAACTATTAATCATAAAAGGCTATTTACTATATGTATTTACTTTATCTAGTATATTAATTTATTTATAAATTGTAGAGAAATAGTCTGTTCGCTAATCTCTTGAAAATGATAGGTCCTGCTGCTGAGCCGGTATTTAAATGCGCTAACCTATTAATTCATACTTCATCGCATCTTGCTTACATTAATGGGTAGACTCAGTAATTAACAATGTCGTAAAAACAACTAAAAAGTAAATAAGAGACATTATTTTTACACAACACCTCTTTAAAACACTTCATCCGTTCTGTGCTATTACAATTTATTGCTTTACGTGCAATCTCTTTTTTTCATCACTTTTGCGACTTGATGGGCATGTACATTTTCTTCCTTTTGCAGTTGATCAATAATATTGTGGTAGTCCTTATCGCTTCTATTTTGACTTAATTTATATGCCGCTTGAACTTCTTCTATTTTAATTTTAAATCCTACAATACCTTTTATTTGTTTTTTCGTTTGTGAAGAGAGCCTTTCCCATACAGCTGCATTTTCACGATGACGTTCGTACTTTTGTAATAATAACCTAAGATCTTCTTCCAACTCTTGTTCATTCATAATAGTTGCTGTGCCATAGACATGGACAGCCTGATAATTCCATGTTGGTACATTTTCAGACTGATACCAACTTGATGAAACGTAAGTGTGTGGACCTTGGTACATCACAAGCACCTGATCATTATCATCCTCGAATGTTTTCCATTGAGGGTTCGCATAAGCCATATGTCCAGTTATATAGTACGCTCCTCCTTGTTTATGTAACTCCAATGGCAAGTGAGTTGCAATAGGTTTCCCTTTTTCTGTTGTGACAATCGTACCAAAAGAGTTATCCTGAATAAATTCCCTAATTTCATCAAAGTCTGTAGCCTTAAAATGTTTCGGGATATACATCGTCATGCCCCTTTCCAATAGAATTATCTTAATGTTTTAGTCAATATAAAGTCGATTTGTTCTTCATTACCCATATAAAAAGAGTGCGTTCCAGTTTGAATAAATCCCATTTTGTTATAAAAAGCAATCGCATTTTCATTTCTTTCCCATACGCCTAGCCAAATTTTCCTTTTATTCCGTTCCACCGCAATTTCCATCGCTTTATTTAGCAGATGTTTTCCAAGCCCATGTCTTTGAAATAGGTTCTTTATATAAATTCGCTCGATTTCGAGTGACTCATTACCCTTTGTTTCGGATTGGGCATCATTCATATTTACTTTTAAATACCCTGCAAGTGCTTCATCGAAATAGATGAAAAAGAACTCCGAAGAGAGGTTGGATAATTCCGTTTCTAATTGTTTTAAGTTAAATGCTCTTTCCAAATAGGCTGTCATATTTTCAGGTGAATTCTTGTTTTTAAATGTATCATTGAATGTTTCTATACTTATTTCTTGGAGTATTTGTAAGTCTTCACGGGTACATTTCCTTAATTTTATAGTCATTTTATTGTAGGCTCCTTTTATACAGT
This sequence comes from Pseudogracilibacillus sp., assembly GCA_026169505.1. Taxonomy (GTDB): domain Bacteria; phylum Bacillota; class Bacilli; order Bacillales; family Amphibacillaceae; genus Pseudogracilibacillus. The sequence goes on along the minus strand of JAPFCO010000128.1, from coordinate 8,651 downwards.
CAATAATTTCTCTTATTCCCTTCTTTAACAAATTCCCAGTCAACTTCTATATTTTTTCTCATTCTTTGCAGTAGACGAAATGCAGTTTCTACTTCGCCTTTGGAAAATCCTGCTAATGCAACGCTGTTAGAATGATCATTTTCTCTTTTTATAAAAGGATAAACCTTTTTCCCCTTCTCTGTTGGAAAGAGCTTTTTAATTTTTTTATTATGATTGTCTTCTCTCTTTTCAATAAAGCCATTTATTTCAAGCTTTTTTATCGCCCGAGATGCAGTTGTTCGATCTACTTTGATCATCTCAGCTACCTTTTCTTGAATAATTCCTGGATTTTCACATATTCGGACAATGTACAAATACTGCCCCTTTGTAAGGTCATAGTCTTTAAATTCTATATTACTGATAGAATCTAATGCCCTTGCTATCATGCCAATTTCCCGGAGAATTTCCTTCATACATAATGAACTCCTTCGTCTGTACTTTTGTTGCAAATGCAATAAAACACTATACATTAAATATAACTTAGCTTTGTTGCATTTACAATAAAAATAATGAGGCAAGGAGCAAATAAAATGAAATATGTTTTCATTCTCGCTTTTTTTCACTCTAACTTTCTAGGATCATTAAGTTCGTCAATTTTCATTCTATAAATATATATGACAAAAATGTAACATCATATTTAAAAAAACCTATCAAGTACTACACTAACCCATCGGAAATCCACCCATGAAAAGTCTAATTCACTAGTAACAATAGTAGAAACTAATTTGTTATGTTAAGATACTTTTGTACATAAAAAACGAACGATGAGGTGGAGCGTATTGAAAAAGCACATAGTAACGATGATAACTCTAGTTGTGAGTGTATTACTGTTAATGGCATGCGGTGGGGAAAGCGATGAAACCGGTGTAGCTAACAATGCAGACGATAGTGAGGATCAAGAAACAAGCGCGGATATTCCCGAAGATGTAATTAGTGATGCGGATGCGGATCCAATTGAACTGGAAGACCAAATGGGTCTAGGGCTTGGAGAAACAGGCTATGTCATCACACAATCGGAAAGTCTTCCACTTGCTGTAACGCTAAATAGTGTGGAAAAGACACAAGACCTTGGGGCAGAAACATTGGACGGTGATGAATTTTACTTAGTTGGCGACTTTACATTCGAAAACGTGGGAGATAGTCACTTACAAGTAGATAAACCTGATGCTGCTGCAGGATCAGAAGAATCAGCAATCCTAAATGACGACATAACAATAGGGGATCGGCTTGGACAAGGTGTTTGGTATCTGGATGAGCATAGCATTATCGATTCCGACAATCCAACAGATACAGTATCATTAGATGCTGGGGAAGAGGAAACCCATAAAATTGCTATCTCCATGCGCGATAGTGCGGATGAATATATTATTTACTTCGGCTTTTATGCATCAAATAATAGAGATTACCAGAATAAAGCTGCATGGACAATCCAGCCTGACCAAATAGACGAAAAGTAACATACCATTTTGAAAAAGAAACACAATATCGACATCGAAAAAAACCAATGCAGAATTGGACTTTTCGATGCCGATTTCTTTTTTGTTTTTTTAAACAATTTATGACTTTATCTACTTCCAATTGAAACAATAAAACTAGTTATTTATCTTACTGGACCTTTATTAATTTCAGTGAGTTTAGAATTAATTGCAAATATTTTTGAGTTAACATTCGTAATTCCAAAGCTGGCTAATCTCTTAGCATGCATCTCGATATATTTTTCGGCTGTTTCTTTTGTTTCAAACATGTAAATTCCACCTGCTTCATTTGTCTCTGGATTCTCTGTCCAGATTTTCCATATGAAACCACCTTCTTCATTAATACTTTTCGCTAGATCAGAAAAGCCCTCTGTCATTTCATCTCCGAATGGTCCATTCATTTTAAAATCTACTTGTAACAAGTGTGCCATCGTCATACTCCTTTGTTTATTTAGTCGTTGTAAAATAAGATTCCCCGAGAATTTCCTGCTGTTCATATTGATCTGGTGAAAGTTCTTTTTCAATAAACTGATGAACATCTGATTGTTCCAGATCATACATTTCTTCTATTTCCTTAGAAAATAAAAGTTTCACTTTTTCAAGCAAAGTAGAAAGGGAAGGTTGTTGTTTAGGCTGTACTTCTTCCAAATTCAAAACTTGTTTTAATCCGTCAACATAATATTCAAATGGACGTCCACCAACTATTTTCACACCTTTATTTTCTTCATTCACCATGATAATGGTAGGAAATCCTCTGGCACCTAATTTTCTTACTTGAGCAAAATCTTCATTCAATAATTCTGTTCCGATTGGTTGTTCAGCCTCATTTACAATGGCCTCACCATCAAACCCAAGTTTATTTACGATATCAATCATAACGGACCTGTCTGAAATATTTTGGTTGAATGCGAAAAGCGCCTCTCTTGCTCGACGTAAATATTCAAATGCTTGTTTATCATTATAATTTTTTTGAATGATTTTAAATACACGTGATGGTGGATAAGAAGAATGAACTGGATTATCAATCATTAATGTGCCATCAATAGGCATTCTTGAATGTTCTCCAACCTCTCTCCAATGGCCTGCAACGTCAGCAGGCTTATAAATACCGTTTGCTGGATCGATTGGTCCGTCATGCCATTTTTCCAGCAACCCACCCATAACTGTATGAACATTAAAATAATCTCCATACTGCTCTACAAAACGACGAAGTGTTGGTTCAATTGCCCAGCAATGGGAACAAATTGGATCAGTTACATAATAAAGATTAATTGATTTTTCCGGTTGATTGAAATCAATCATTTCTAACTCTCCCTCTTCAGCTTCTCCGCAGATACCTGTTTCTACATCACACACCATATTCAGATTATTTTTCAATGTATCTTCCCTCATTTCTATAAAAGTGCGGGGAAAAGAGACAACGCCCTTTTCTCACGCTTTTAGACATGTAAAGATTGTTTTCTAATTGTCTTCAATGCAGTAGACCAAGCTACGACCTCATCCAACATCGTTCGAATGGTTTCTCCGTGAAACGCTGCTGGTTTAAATGTACTCATTTCCTCAAAATCCGTAAAAAGACTGAGTGCTGGCTGGGTTCCTACAGTTGCAATCTTTGGTACAGTAAGAATTAATCGTAAATTATTAGCTGCTGTAACTCCAAGAGTAGAACCATAGCTTACGATTCCGGCAGCTTTATTATTCCACTCAGTATATAAATAATCAATTGCATCTTTTAACCCAGATGTGATTCCTTTATTATATTCTGGTGTAACAAAAACAAATCCATCAAGTTCGCTAATTTTTTCAGACCAAATTTTCGCTTCTGGTGCTTGATAATCTTGCGACATAATTGCAGGGATAGGCTCATTAAATTTTGGTAGATTATATTCTTTAATATCAACCAACTCAAATTCAACATCTGTTCTTTGATCTGCAATAGACTTTACCCATTCTGCAACTTGTACATTCACTCTCGAATCTCTCGTACTCCCAGTAATAATACCGATTTTAACCATATTTATTCCTCCTGTATGTTTTCAATAAAGTATTTTTACACTTTATTTTTATAAACGAAATAGATTACTTGCCTTACAATTGTATTATAAGTCATAATGAACGTAAGCAATACCAATAGTTTTACGCATTTGTCGTTTATACAACACATTTGGGTAATTGTCTAAAAAGTAGGAGTGATAACAAATGACTCAAGCAAAAACGGACCCTCGAGTTCTACGTACACGCAAATTAATGATGGATTCTTTCATAGAGCTTTCTAGTAAAAAAGAATTCAAAGATATTACCGTGAAAGATATTACAGAAGAAGCGATGATTAATCGTGCTACATTTTATTATCATTTTGAGGATATATATGACTTATTAGATAAGGCATTATCAGAAGTGTTGTTAATTAATCTAGATTATAATGACTACGAAAATAATGAACTAAACGAAGAAGCGCTTGTTAACATCTTCAAAGCGATCACACATTTTCAGAAGTCATTATCCAATCGTTGCCATAGAGGATATGAAGATACCATTGCTCTTATTATTAGGGAACAGCTTGAAATTATATTTTATAACATGTTGTTAAAACAACAATCAACTGAAGATGAGCAAGGCCTGAAGGTTACCGCTGTCGTGTTAAGTTGGGGAATCTACGGTGCTTCTGTAGAATGGATAAGACATAGTAAGGAGATGTCACCAGAGGAATTTATCAAATCGGCAATTCCTTATATCATTTCTGGGGTTGATCGTGGATTTACAAAGTAAAAGATTTAAAGTTCTTTGAAGATCCATAATATAAAATTACATGTCAAATTGACTTCCTTTCATTATGTATTACCCCAAAGCCAAACGGGAACTTGCTTTGGGGTAAGATAAAAGTTCTTACTTTGTCACTTGATCAAGTATTTCTAAGTTATCATTCATGAACGAAATATAATCGTCTTTCTCCCAGAATCGATCAATCGCTCCATCACTAATTAACTCCCCATTGCTTAGAAACATTACTTCATCAGCAATTTGTTCAACAACATGAAGGTCATGCGTCGAAAAGATAACTGTTTGCCCCTTTTCTTTGGCGTGCAACATGAGATCAGAAAATCGCTTCACCCAATACGGATCTAAACCGTTCGTTGGTTCATCTAATATAAGAATGTCAGGAGTTGCTAGCAAGGCTTGAGCTAATAAGAGACGTTGCTTCATTCCTTTTGAAAAATTGCCAACTAGCTCATTCATTTTTTCATGCAAACCAACTTCCTGCAACACTTCCTCATACCTTGCTTTATCTATCTGTTTCATTTGTGCATAAAAATGGATCGTCTCTTTTGTCGTCATCGTTTGTTGAAATAGAAAATCATCTGGCATATAGCCAAATTGCTTCGTGAAATGCTGTCGATGTTCTTTTCGATGTAATCCGTTTATTAGTACATGTCCTGTTGTGGGTTTCATTAATCCGATGATCAAACGAATGAGTGTGCTTTTACCTGCCCCGTTACCCCCACATAATGCTAGTATCTTTCCACCAGTAAGTTGATAATGTAACGGCAGGAGTAAGTTTTTTTTCTTTATACTTTTGGATAGATTTTGGATATCAACTACTATTTTAGATTGCTCCATTATTTTCACCCCGACTCCAAATAAAACCACCGATACATACGGATAGAATGATCCAACCGAATAATACACATAAGAATATAAGCAAGCCGTAGCTACTTGTTGCCCACGTGATCCACTGAGCATAGTCAGCACCAAAAGCCGATCCGTCCCCTATTCTCATAATGGAAAAAACACGCACAAATTCAGCAGGGTTTAAAATGGTTAGCACTTGTAATGTCGGTTGAATAAGCTGATAGGATGGTAAGTGACTAAGTGTGCTAATCATGAGCAACGGCCATATAATAATCGTTACAAACCAGACAGTAATTCCTCCGACAAGCGATTGCCAACGATTTTTCGCAATCGAACCAATTAGTATAGCGATACTTAGATACATCAACGCTAAAATAGCGGAAAATATTAAAAAGAAAATGAACGACTGTATGCTTAATCCTTGACCAAAGATGAACATAATCATTCCAGCAAGGCCAAAGCTAAAAAAGGTCATCGTTAAAAGGATGATAGCAAGCCCTATCCATTTCCCCCATAAAAAAACATAAATAGAGATTGGATAAGTCGAGAGTAAGTCCCATTGTCCATCTTCTTTTTCAACTGCTACCGAAAGCCCTCCTAATAAAAGGGTAATTAGCGGTAATAAATATAACGTCATATTTATTACCGTCCCAGTCATATCAGTGTATCCTTGTACAGATGTAATACCGGATTGTAATAGTAATATCGTCATCGTAAATATCGTTAAAAGGATTAAAAATGAATAGGTCCATGTATTTCTAAAACCTAATTTTATTTCTCTTTTTGCTACTGTTAAGATACGCAACTTACGTTCATTCCTTTACTTTTACTTCATATTCCACATGCTCGTGTAGATCTTCATCATCTTCCACATGAATTTGAATGTAATACGTACCGACTTCTTCAAATGCATAATCTGCAACATAATTGCCGGCAGCAACTTCTCCCGCATCGATCCATTCCGTATTATCTCGATCACTTTCTTGCCAAATTTCATAACGAACATTTGCATCTTCTAAATCCGCTTCATCAAGCGTAATATGAACTTCTAATGTGTTTTCTTCAGATACTGTTACATTCTCAGGCTCTATAATATGCATGTCAAATCCGTCCGTATGAAATCCGTCCGTATGAAATCCATCTGCATGATCATCATGGTCATGGTGATCGTGATCATGGTCGTGGTCGTGATCCATCATTTCCCACTTATGATCCCCTAGGTCATCAACTGTTAATATTTCTCCATGATCATTTTCTTCGATATAGCTTTCCGCATCTGTTTCATCTTCAAATGAAATAATGCCATATGCCATTGGTGTGTCAATATCTTCAGCAAACACATATGTTGCATCTTCTAAAAGTACCCACTCTTCTGTATTAAAATCACGAACAAATTTAGCTCCAATATCATCCTCCCCGTTCTCTTCTATCCACTCATACATGCAACCTAGATCATCAAACTTTAATGATCGATCATTTTTCAATATAATTTGCGTTGCATGCTGATCATCTGCAATAGCCATTGCACAAATTTCACAAACGTCTGAGTCAGGATCAATGTCTTCTGGCTCAAATTCTAATTCAGCTGTTTCATCTGAATCAACCATCTCTGAAGCATCACTATTCGTTTCATCATTGCCACCACAAGCAGCTAATATCATTGTAAAAATTGCTAAACATACGAATAAATTAAACTTTTTCATTCCTTTTTACCCCCAAGTACATAATAAAAACACTAAAAATAAGTAAAGACATACAAACAGATAACATAATAAATGAATGTTGAGGCAGATTGTCTGAAACAGCTAACGGATCTTCCATTAATGGAGATTGATCAACAAATTGCTGATCAATAGGTGTATGAATCAGTTGTTCAAGAAAAATCATTCCGGGCGCCTGAAATAATAATTGAAAAACTGGAAAATCATTCGTTACAGTCAAAAAAAACGGATCAACTTGATAGGCTAAATCGCTCCTTTGATCCCCTGTCATATCGAGACCTACATGATCTCCCCAATAGTTTTCATTCGTATTATTAGTAGCACTTTCTTGTGCTTGACCTTGCACCACATTGGCAACGAATGAATTCTTGTTAATCTCGTTGTTTTCTGCACCTTTCAATTGAAGACCTATATAATTTTCTTTTACATCATTAAAAGCTAATGTATTGTTACTTGCATCTTCCATAAAAATACCTATCCGATTATTAGTGATTTGATTTTCTGTAATCGAAGCATTTGTCGTATCAAACACTAATAATCCTAGTGATTGGATATTTTCTTGATTTTTTGTCAACGTATTATCGCTGATGACTGTTCCATCTGCACCCATCACCATCATGCCGCTAATATTTTCATAAGATTCATTACTTTCAAGCGTGGTATTTTTTGTGAACATCAAATGATAACCGTAACGCGATTGATAAACGTTATTATGATATAACTTTGTTTCATTGCTCTTTTCAACATAAATACCGTCCTGTACATCATGGATCGTTGTATCATGGATGTCATTGCGATGTGATTTCCAGATGTCGATCCCATGTTGGCGATCTTTCATTAATGCATGCTCATCCCCTGAAATATGTATGTGTGAAAGGGTATTGTCATTAGCCTGATCCAATTGGATGCCGTAACTATTTGTATCAATCTTAATTTTATGTAAGATATTATGATGTCCATTGATGACAATTGCCGGTGACTCCTGTTGAGGATCCTCCTGCTTTATATTCAAGTATTCCATTTCTACATCATCTGATTGAATAGTAATAACCGGGCTAGCATTGTTTTGAATCAACGTTACATTTTCCGTTCCAACGATATGAATTGGTTTGTTGATGACAATGTTCCCCACATACACACCCTCCGATAAATGAATCGTGTCACCTGATTGTGCTGCTTCAATTTGTTCTTGAATCGTTTGTTCTTGTGCTTTTGCAAAAACCGGACCGAATACAAGAATCAGGAAACCAAATGCTACGAAAGTAAGTACCCTCTTCATCCAACAATTATTGATCTTTTAGCACCTCCTTGTGAGGCTACTGAAAAAGTCAGCACTTTTACGATTTTTCTGATTGTGGAATTCACATCCTGAATATACTTCGCTTTCCGCGGGCGAGTGTTGAGCCACTTCGGGCAATGCCCTACGCGTCTCACCGATCTCTTTTCTCCCGCTGGAGTCTTCGTATTGTTATTCTCCACTTTTTTATTTAATGAAGTTTTTCAGTAGCCTCCCTCCTTGTTGCTGTTATCATGAACAATACATGACAAATGTGAAATAATTGTGAGGTTCTTGTGGATTTCTTGTTACAATCATTTGGATTAGAATTTTGAACGATACGTTCGATATGATTATAATAAGGGATAGGTAACTTCACACGAACTTCACATTTTTTTTAGATAATGATTAATAGACGATATTGTTGAAATGGGGTTTTTGTATGGACCAAACGGTAGTGATGGTAATAGACGATGAGGAACAGATGAGGAAAATGATTCGGGCATTTTT
>JAPFCO010000234.1 GCA_026169505.1 Pseudogracilibacillus sp. | reverse complement strand
TCACACTATAATCCGTTGAAACAGCAGATTCTTCATCCATAGGAACTGTCATACTAAGGTTTAATTCGTCCATAAAGTTTTCAACCTGTGCTCGACCCGCTTCTGTCTCAGTTAAATTAACAGCCAAAATTTGTACATCCTGATTATCTTGAAATTTCTGCATATCTGGCATCTCAGCGCGACACGGTGGACACCAAGTTGCCCAAAAATTTAACATCACACGTTGTCCTCGATAATCGGACAATTTCACTGTCTCCCCATCTAACGTTTCAAGTTCAAAATCTAAAGCTAATTGACCTTCTTGAATTCCCTCTTCATCCGATTCAACAGGTTGTTCCTTTGTTTTTTCTTTTACAGGATCATCGGAAGTTATCATATCGTCTTGCGAATTAGCTGAAATAACAAACTCATATAAAGTCCAACCAAACATCCCAACTACGAGTAAAATAAGCAGTGTTTTTTTCATTTATCATTACCTCCATTAGTCCATCTCATGATTAACCTAACTTTTCAAACCATGTGCCTTCCACTAATTTTAATAAATACTCCGTAATAGAAGGCATTTGACCGGTAAATAAAATGAGTCCCATCACAATCATGATGATTGCTCCAGTTTTCATAATCACTTGACTATAACGAACAATCCATGTAGTAGACCCTAGGAAAAATGTCAATACAAGAAATGGTAAAGCAAAGCCAATAACATACATCACCGTGTAAAATATACCTTGACCAGGATTACTTGCCGCTAAAAACAAAATCGAACCGAAGATTGGACCAATACATGGTGTCCATCCAGCAGCAAATCCCATACCTACAAAAAAAGTGCTTAAATAACCAACAGGTCTTTTGGAAGATTGAAAACGTTTTTCTTTCATTAAGGTTGTAATATTGATCCAACCTCCAACAAAAAGCCCCATTACAATAATAAATACGCCTGCTAATCGTTGAATAAGTAATCCTGAATCACCGATTAATAACGATTGAAGCCATTGTCCTAAAAAGGAAGCACCTACACCTAAACTAATGAAAACTAATGAAACACCAAGCAAAAAGAAGACTGAATGACTTAATAATTTACTGCGTATTTTCACATTTTGATTTCCTTGTAATTCTTTCACACTAATTCCTGTTATGTACGATAAATAAGCTGGAAAAATCGGTAAGACACAAGGTGATAAAAAAGATAATGCACCTGCGCCTACAGCTAATAACATTCCCATCCATAACATCGTATCTGTTTCAATTCCACCCACTTACGACACCTTCTTCCTTCTACTAAAAATTATAACAAGCAAACAAAAAACGAAGAACAACTCCAAAAACCACGAAGCAATCGTATAGTTAAATACCATCGTAACTGGCATCATATAAGATAACCCCCACATCCCTAAAGTCCAACCAATGACCATAATGATGTTGGAGACATAGATCGTTGTATAGGAGCGTATAGCAATAAATACAATAATTAAAAAAGCAAGTAACCCTATGTATTGAATGGAAAATAAACGGTCATTCCAAACGATTTGAATGAATTCATACATAAACGAAGATAGTAAAAACACAAACATAAATGCGTGTAAAAATGGATTTATGTCAATTTTCTTTCGTTTCATCTGAATACCTACTGTGACAATACTGAATAACACTGCTATGTAAAATGCGTTCGAATCACTTGGATACGCTAAGATTGTCATAGGCTCTTTTATAAACAGAGAAACATTCAATAAAATTTTCCCAATCCATAGATAAACAACAAAATTCATCAGTTGGGACATTAGTTGTTCCATATATGTTTTTTTATTTGATTGATCAGCTACAACAAAATAGATTAGAAAACCAAAACTGATACTTACCACAAATATTCCAATTGTTAAAAGCGCATGTGTAATTACCATTGTTCCTCCCTTCTTCAAAACCGTATATCTCTTATGTTACACATGCTTTATGAAAATTTGATGAAGATATACATTCATTTAAAATATTTTCAATGTTGAATGAACATGTTCTTCTTCCAAAAGATAGACATAACAAAAAAGACTTTTCTCCGCGTGAATGGAGTCAAGTCTTTCTGTTGTTGCTAACAAATATTACTTTTATACTTTTCAACTGGTTCCTCTTTACGTCAATGAATCAATTTCATAATACGGATTTATCGCCTCGGTGCTACAGTATATAGTTTCGTTGAAACGTTCTTAACTACATGCTGTAGCGCCGAGGCTTTTTTTGTAATTATGAAATTGATTCCAATACATACTATTTAACAGTTACTTCATATCCATTTTCAACAAAATCCAATTCTCCTGTTTCTGGATCAATCACTAGACCGTGAACTGGAATGTTTTTAGGTATGAGTGGATGATGTCGAATGACTCCTGCGCTATTCTTAACACTTTCTGTAACCGAGTCAAATCCACGCAACCAATCATTTATTTCTATACCCGAATAATCCAATGTCGTTAACGTTTCTTCTAAAATGCCTCTATCGACCATTTTTCTTCTTAGTTCAAGTGGATTCACATGTGAAATCCCGCAATCATGGTGACCAACAACACAAACTTCATGCGCATTGAGGTCATAAATTGCTACGATAATACTACGCATAATACTTCCAAATGGATGAGCTACAACAGCTCCTGCTGTTTTTAGAAATTTAGCATCGCCATTTTTAATATTCATCGCATTTGGTAATAATTCCGTTAACCGGGTATCCATGCATGACACAACTACTATCTTCTTCTTCGGAAACTTAGACGTTTGATATTTCTCATATTCCTTATTTTCAACAAATTGTTTGTTCCAATCTAAAATCTCATTCATTAACAATTTTATCACACCTTTTTAAATGACTAGTAGTCTTACTATAAACTATTTCTTGAGAACATTCGATTATTTATAATTTGTATGCTCGGTTAATTTTTTGAAACGATCTTTTTCATTTTACTTTCTAACTCTTCCATTCTTTCCTCTAACCTTTTAAGCTGTTTCATTGCATTAAGTACAATTCCCAAAGCTATTGTGCCAATTGTGAAGGCGGGGAAAACAAGAAAAACGATCCATTCCATTCGACTGTCCCCTTTTATCGTTACTTAAATTGTACTTGATACTATACATTATGCCTGATCGTTATACAAATAGCAGGTGCGAGCGATTAAATAGGGAGTCATTAGAAAAGTGCAGAAGCAAAAAAGTAGCCCTTTTCTCTATTTTGAGAGAATCGGGCTACTGCTATTATTCACTTGGAATATCAAAATTCATTTTACGCTCTTTAAGCGCATAACCTTCTTCCCCTAGGAAAGGACCTACTTCTAGTTCGAATGTTTCGTAAATATCATAATATTTTTCTTTCATTAAAAATACCATATAATGTTCGCCTGTATCTCCAGCTTCCATTTCTCTCGGAGAATAGTTATCTATCATGCCTGATGCTTGAATTTTTGTTTCTCCATCATTTGCAACTAACCAACCTGTTAAGGGATTATGTATTAACTCATCAGACTGATTATCAATTGTTAAATGAACTGTCACTGCTACAAGATCGTCACCGTCAAAATTCTCAAAACGTGCTTCACTCGATTCGTTAGGTACCACTTCAGCATACTGCACACCTTCAACCGTCACTTCAAGTCCATCTAAATCTTCTGAGGCTCCAATATCAGTTTCTTCAAAGATAAGTTCTTTTGTACCAATATTATCGGTTGTCAGTTTATCTGCATAAAGTTCAGCCTTACCTTCAGTTTCTTTAGCTTGGTCACCACTATAAGTAAAGTCGAAGATTGCCTCATCTCCGTGATACCCGTCATCTTCATCGTTTGCGTCAGTTATTCCACCTTCAATGATAAATTTGGGTTCAAGTGTATCTAACTTTTCAAATTCTTCTGTGGTCATTCTAGTCGTTAACCAGAAATCGACTTTTTCGCCCGCATCATAAACACCAACTTCATCGTCCCATGTTAATTGATGTTCTTCAGGTATGTAATCTTGCGGATTGGATGTCGCATAATCGTACGCATCTTCCATCTGAACGTTCATATACACCGAATAATGCAATGGAGTATCTGTCGTATTATCAATCGAAGCTTTTGTCGTCATAATATATCCGTCTTGTTCACCATCGAATCTAGCACTAGCTGTTTCATTCATATCAGTTACTTTCACAATCTGATATTCATCTGCTTTAATAACAAATCCATCGATATCATGTTCATAACCAGCGTCATCATTCGTATAAATTAGTTCTACATCACCTTCTGTTTCTTCGGCAATTGCTGGATTAAAGATCTCACCTTCTTCTACTTCTTCCGGTTTATCTTCGTCTTCCTCATCCTCTTCTTCCGGCTCATCTTTTAATTCATCCTGATCATCTTCTTCAGCTTCTACTACATCTTCATCTTCTTCTTTATCTGCTTTACTATCTTCTCCACCACACGCTGCAAGTACAATTGCTAACGAAAAGAATAGTGAAATAACGAAAATATTATACCTTTTCATATAAAAACAACCCCTTTTAAGTAGTAATTTATTATCATATAATCCTTTATTTATTATGGCATAACCAATTTTTTCCGCAATAGGTTAAAAGAACCACGGGAAGAAGTGGATATATTATGAAAAATTGGTGCAATAATAACTAAATTATTGTATGTTTATCTAATTCGAGAAAACTTCAATGTATCTGATAGTCATGTATTGCTATACACTTATAAACTTGATTGTAATTCTCAATGTCTTCACTCCATTAAAATGAAAAAAACAAGTCCCCCGAGTCTGATCCACTCAGTTTTGGAGACTTGTTTTTATTCAGTCCATTACTATATATAGTAAAAGCTCTAGCAATTACCATGAATCTTTACTCCGATTCCTCAAATATTATCCCTAAAACTCTAATCCTTATCTTTACCATGTTCCGTCAAAAGGAAGCCATCATATGATTAGTCGACATTTAATTGAGGTTGTATCTACTCTTCTATTTCCTTTACTCTACCAACAATGCCACTTTCGAGTCTAACTTTAATTCCATGATGATGGGTTGCTGAGTTTGTTAGTATATCCCTAACCACACCTTCTGTAAGTTTTCCTGAACGTTGATCCTGTTTTTGTACGACTTTTACTTTAGAACCCTGTTTTATATTGTCTCGTTTCGTTCCTGACATAGTATCTCTCCTCATATATACTTCCTTACAACTAAAAATATACTTCCCTTACACCAAAGTCAATCTTTTTTCATAAAGTAATTTAGTTACATTTCTTTGCTTGATTACAAAAGAAATAATGCTATTACTTTTCACCTTTGCGAATAAATAGTAAAAGTATGGTGTCAGTCTTCCGCTTCGCTCTCTTCAATGTTAACAAAAGAAATAAATATCTGTTTCTCTTGAACAATACACCAAATAATTAAGGGTATTCGGATTTTCGTGTGGAAATGGGATGGTATAATTCCAGCCTAGTAAATGGAATATGCGAGACTCCTGTGGGAGAAATGAGAGCGGTGAGACGCGTAGGGCGTAGCCCGAAGTGGCTCAATACTCGCCCACGGAAAGCGAGTATATTCCATTTGCGTAGGTAGATAGGAAAATAAAATTCCACATAATTTTCCGAATACCCATAATTAATAGTTGATTTTATATTTATTTGGGATTATGTGGGCAGTTCGCCACATTTTCATTTTTTAACGTGATTAGGACTGCCTACCAGCACTCTATCCTTTTAAACATTCCTATAAACCTAACACTATCCCCCGCAACTCCTTAACAGTCCCCTCAAAATCGTCTATCCGAACCACTCGCATTTCAATCGTTTTATCCGTATCCATAACTTCCCAAAGAGGATGATTCGCTTCTTCCTCTTGCTTTGGATATAATAAAATACAACGAGTCACATCTTTATAAGCTGTGACGTATGCATACATTTGATATATATCAGCTTGATTATAGTTACTTCTATCCCGATAGGTTGCACTTTTCCACTTCGTGTCCAAAATGATGGCATCCTTTATAACAAAGTCAGGTTTTAGCAAGATATTTTGACGGCCACTTCTCCTGTTTCGCAGCAATCGTTTCTCTGCATGTTGACTCATTACATTATCCGTACCAACAACTTTTCTTAAGGCTACTTCAATATATTTCTCAAACAAGAAATTCATTGGAAATAAAAAAGAAAAAGATGAAGATTGTCTTCCATGACTGTAAATAGATGCATGTTCAATAATCATTTTTGCAAACAACGCGGCATCACGAAAACGTTCATTCTGACGATTGAAAAGGTTTTGATTAAGTTTGATTGCATTGAAATTAATTAAATCTACTTCTTCTAAATATCCTAAACATCTCTCTATATGAAGTTTTAACAAATGCTTATCTGTATGTTGTCGAACAATAAAAAGCGCTGCTTTAAACAACTGATTTAAAAGATTATTCTCTGTGTATTCGTCAAAACTACAATAGGCTCTTGTTTTTTGAAATGCATTTTTTCGAATATGCTGTGGTAATTCAAGCTTTCCCTTCATAACGTTAAGATTATCTGAATGCTCCTCATACGTTTTATACATACCTTTTTTCAATTCCAACAAAAGTCGCTCTAGAAAAGCAGCAAGAAAAACAGAAAGTAAGTCATTTTTCCCTTCTCCTGTTTTCACGTTTTCATGGAAAGAAATAGGTAAGAAGTTAGTAACTGTCAGCATAGATAATAGTGCTTTTCTTTCATCATCTTGCGACAGATTAATTTTAGGTATAATTTCATAGCGAACACCTGAACATACAATAACACCGACATAATTAATGAATCGTAACCTTTTATACTGTTGTTCTACAATACGCTCATTTGGATATTTCTTTTCAATATATTTAATGAGTGTTTCATATTGATCAGCACCAACACTTTCCTCTGTTATCCAGTCAAAAGCTTCTCGAACAATTACTGTTTTCTTACTCATAGATAGATATTAACTCCCGCGCTGTTATTTTTTTCTTTACGCGATAAATCGTTGGTACATAAATGGAAGATTTTTGTTTGAATAATTGATCGATATCCACTTTTTCTTCGTAAACGATAAACGGATCTTCTCTTATTGCTCCAATCCCACCTAATACAAGGCCAATCTTTTCCCAATCATCGTAAAAGTACTCTTGTAGAAGCGGAATCACTTTTGATTGCATGATAGAGATAATTTCTTCATCTGATGCTGCTTTAATAAAATAAGCATGCCCTATCATATGATCCCTGTCATATAATACTTCTATTCTTCTATTCATTATTCGCAGCATTTCTTCTACATCTATTTCTTGCCCGATTGACTCCAGTTTTTCTGGTTCAGGCATCATTTCTTCAAATTCAAACCGTCTGCGTAGTGCCGTGTCTAATAATGCAATGGAACGATCTGCTGTATTCATTGTGCCAATGACAAACAAATTCGGTGGCAATGTAAATGGCTCTTTTGAATATGGGAGCTCAACAATCAATTCATTCTCACTTGTCAAACGTTTATCTTCTTCTAAAAGTGTGAGCAATTCTCCAAAAATCTTAGAAATATTACCACGGTTCATTTCGTCAATAATAAGAACGTGACGTCTTGCATTCGTGAAATCAAATGCCCGTCTTTCTTTTAGAGCCTTTAATACAATCTTTTTCTTTTCGTCTCCTTCTATTTCTATACTCTCTTCCCTTTCTTCCTCTTCCATCTTCGTTAAGATCCAATTCAATACAGCCCAATAACGGGTAGTATTCGATCCACCAATAGCGTCATAGACAAAGGATACATTGTCCTTCCAATTAATCTTGTTCGCTTCAATATAGCGATAGATTCGTAGTAAACGGGCTTTAGAAACAATAGAGCTTCCTTTCGCATCCTCACTTGTAATGACTAAATTATCGTTTGTACTAATTTGTTCGATGTGCAAGGCCCCACCTGTTTTAGATTCAAATTGTATATTTTGTTTTTCTCCAGTCGCAATCAATTGATCATATATTTGTTCAAAACGAACCTCATCCGAAAATTCACGCGTATTTTGCTGCTCCAGGCCATCATACATCGCTTCAATTGCTGCTCTTTTAAAAACTCCATCTGAAGGAATAAAACTTCCATCTCCGTCTGACTTTAAGCCCTCAATAAAATCTTCATAAGCATACGATTGATGGAAAGTAATGAGGCTTATATTTCCTTCACTTGTTAGACGCGAATATTCTTTATGAAGTGCAGCACGTCCGTCAGCAGTTAACTCATTAAACGTTTTATTATCTATAATCTCAAGTGCCCGGTCTACTACATGAAATGTTTTCCCTGTCCCTGGAGGTCCATAGAGTACATAGTTATTAGGTGTTTTTTCTGATTCTTGCGTTGTTGTCACCTTTTGTTCGCTTTCTTCATTCATAAACACGAGATTGATTGCACGTTTATCTTTCATTTTATTAATCGTACTACGGTAACCTCCATACCCAACGTACTCTTTTACTTCTTTATCAAACCACTTCACCGGAATATAATGGCCATATGTCTCAGAATAACGATAACCTTCAAGGGCATCCGTCGTAATTTTCCCTACCGCACTAATCCGTAAGATAGACTTCGCTTTACCATCGATTTTACGGGTGAAAGTTGATTTAAGAGCGACTAAATCTCCTTCTTTCATAGAGAAAAGTTGTTTTAAAGCCTTTTGACTAGCAGAAGATTCTCCTTTTTCATCGATGACATCTTCAATATTTTCCTTGTTAAGATACGGGGATAAGTCTTCTCCCAAAAAACCGACCGCAATACAGTTCTCATTCAACAAATGATCTTGTACGGATCCCTCTCCCTCATATGTATGTCCAACTAAGTAATAATCGATTGTGTCATCTATTTTCGCATCACGTTCTGCAAATAGATTCCAAATAAAAGAAGAAATTTGATGAGTAGACCACTGGGTAAACACATCTTGTTCTTTTAGTAAACGATTCACTTCATAATTTAAAGCGATCGAATATTGGGGAACGAGTAATTCATCTTTCACTCCAAGCTCTTTTCCTAATTCAATTAAAATAGGCGGTGAGTATATATTAAAAAAATTATCAGGTACATAGATGTTTAATATTTTCAGCAAAACCATATTATATAATGCGTTTTCCTTTTTTGTTACTTCTGATATTCTATCATCTTCCGCTAGTTTGATAGCCTGAACTATAGATTCCTTTAAATCATTAAATTCTTTCTGTAACGTTTTACCTTCTAAAACAACTTGGTTCTTTCCATAACCCTTGCAATACTCACCACTCTGGGCACGATATATTCCAAACTTACCGGAATGCCCTCCCCCTATTCCCGCTAATATGTTTTTTCTTTCCAACCAATAGATGAAACTATCCTTTGTTTTTGTATTTGCGTATGCTTCAATGGTTAGGTTATTAATTGACTCTTTGGGAAAACGTTCTATGAAGGATTTACGTTCGGCTTCTCCTTCTTGGGTTGTTTGGGTACTTAGAGTATATTGTTTGGCTCTTTCTAGTATTGTTTGAAGTTTCATTAATAAAGCTCCTTTGCTTGGGTATTTTTACTTTTGGGATTGATATTACTGGTATCTTCTTTTCTTATGGGACTACGGTGTAAGTCTGTCACTTCTTTATCACTTTAATGTAGCAGGAGGGGATGACCTTAATGTCCAGGTTCTTCGCCATCTTTTAATGGCTTGTTGAATGAATCTGTTAGAGCTGTGATAATTTGATTTAAGTCCATTACAGATCACCTACTTTCATTATTAAAGTATAGTATATACTAGCAAAGCAAAAACTTCATTTAAGTTCTGTTAAGACAATAATTGGACTGATTATAACAAATACGCTATAATTAAATTGAGTTGTTATCATATTACCATTGGAGGACATAATATGAACTACGAAGTAATATTCTATACGGATCACCGTGGGCGTTCTCCTGTAAAAGATTTTTTTGGATGAGCTACAATTAAAAGCAGCTAGCCAAAAATTTACAAAACAACATTTTTCTAAAATCGTTTTGCATATTGAGATTCTAGAAAAAACGGGCAGTCGGGTTGGATTACCATACTCAAAACATATTGGTAACGGAGTGTGGGAACTACGCCCTAATGATTACCGAATTTTCTTCTTCGTTTGGAATGGGAATTATATCGTGTTATTGCATACATTCCGTAAAAAGACGAAGAAAACACCATTAAGGGAAATCCAAAGAGCAGAAAAAGAAAAAAGTGATTGGATTCAGAATGGTAATAAATGTTTTACAGATGAGAATTAAAAAAAAGAAAAAGAAGAAGTCTATCTTCCTCTTACAAAAACCTTGTAAATATCTTTAACATTTTAAGTCTCGTATCAACTAAATTTTGAAAGGAAGATGATTCATGAAGTGGGCTGACTATAAAAAGGAAATAACAGCATTGGATGCTTCAGAAATAAAAAGTTTGGAAATTGTCGCCCAACTCATTCAACGAAGACTAGAACTAAAACTTACTCAAAGTGAATTAGCCGATAAAACTGGTCTAAAGCAAGCCGCAATTGCGCGATTAGAATCTGAAAAAGCAATCCCGCGTCTAGATACTCTAGAGAAGGTAACAAAAGCATTGGATCTAAAGCTATCCTTAGTTAAGGAAGATAATACTTTATATGATGTGGGAGAAGTCAAGAAAAACTGATATGTGAGTGAATTTCATAATTACCCATATCAGCCACCTAACTACGACATGTAGTTAAGAAGGTTTCAACGAAACTACATGTCGTAGTTAGGTGGCGCTAAGTCCGCATTATGAAATTCACTAATGTAACCTAGAATTAAAGAGAATCCGAAAGTGAACTCTTTCTCCACTAGTATCTGCAAAACTGGAGCTACACACCAACACCCTTTCCCAGCTTCTGTTTTCTCGCAAAATGCTCGCCAACCACCTTTTGTAGTTGGCCTTTCATTTTTTAAGAACACTTTATCTCAATTCATCCCTCAAAGGTACAATTGCTTCATCCAACACCTTTCTCCACTCCCTCTTCATTTCTGGTCCATATTTTAAGGCTTTTGCATCAGGGTTTATCGTCTTATACGTATCAAAATCTCTGCTGTTGATGATGTCACTAATATTCGGAATAGGGTCCATTCCAATCACGTATTGAACCTGAGATAAATGTAGTGCATCTTTTTCTACAAACCATATGTTAGCAAATTCTTCAATTATATTATTTTTTGCTTCCGTAAAGAATGCTCTTTTAACGATAAAAATATCTTCATCTACGTCTACTTCTTCATGATCAATGGCATTTAAAATGGCACGATACACATTCTTAACGATTTCTGCCTTTTCTAGTTTTTGGAGTGCATTTTCAATATCGTCACGGATATTCTTATTATTAGCTGAGTACGTTTCTAATAATTTATCAATATAGGTTGCATCGATATCGTAAATCTTAGCCGCATTTTCCCCGTAGAATTCAATATCAGAGAAATCAGCTTCGGCTTCACCAGCGTCCTCATCATCCCTTAATGATCCTTTCACCGTGTTATAAACGCCTACTGATTCTTCAAGCTTCATGACTTGATATTGCAGAGTATTTGAATATTCCATATCATCGTTGTATTCGTTATAGGTTACTAACGCTTCATACGAATTATTTAATTCTTGAAATACTTTTACAAATTCAACTCGAGTTTCTATAGGGGTATGTTCATTTATATCTTCTATATTAGATGCAATCGTCTGTAATTCTTTATGCGCCTTTTTGAAACGTTTCTTTGATTCATCATATGTTGGATAAATCAATGTAGATTCTTCTAGGGTCTCGGAATAGAGCTTTGTTGCTTCCTGTACATTATGTTCCATTGTGTAAGGCTTTCGAAATGTTACGATTAATCCCTTTTTCTTTTCTGGAAATGTCCGATTTGTTCGTGAAAAAGCTTGGATTAAATTCGCATAACTTAAATTCCGATCAACAAAAAGCGTTTGAACGGTTGGTGCATCAAAGCCTGTTAATAAGCGTTCAACAACAATGACAAGGTCAATCTGTTTCCCAAACTCTTTAAATTCTGCTTTCTTCCGAGCTATCCGGTTATTAATATCGCCATTATAACGATCAACACTTTCTAAGGACCATGCTGTATCGTAATAATCATTATAGTCCTTCATGATTTCTTTCATTTCATCTTGATTGTCTGTTGCATTATCTTCGTTTTCCTCTAAAGAATATGTGATCGCAATCCGCGGAAAGTCTGGATCTTCAATCGTACGTCCTTTTCTTATAGGGTGATCAGCAAATTCATTTGTCAGCCAATCTGGATCTTTCATCATTTCTTTAATTGCATGATAATACTGTTTCGCCATCTTGATGGAACTTGTTGTTAGAATGGCAGATTTTTGTGGGCGACCATTTTGAAAATCAAACTTCATATACGCATTATCTGGACGGAAAATTTTGCGAATAGCTTTTTGAATATGTTCATCTTTTTCAAAAGAAGAAGGTCCAATATACGTCTCCTTCTCGATGCCATCCATTTGATCAATCACATCATTTATTTTTACGTCCGTTGCATCCGCATACTTTTCACTTTGACGGAGTTGGTCATAAATATAGTTATTTAGAGACGTGCGTTCAATCGTATTTTCATGCTCTACTTGGAACCCTAAAACAGCATGATCTTCTAAGGCGTTTTTAATTGTATAGGTATGTAAAGCATCTCCATATTGATCACGAGTCGTACGTGCTAATTGCCCTTTCGCCTGCTTTTTATTAACATTAAATATTGGAGTTCCTGTAAAACCGAACCATGTAGAATTTGGAAAGAATCCTTTCATACTTTCCATTCCTTCTGCACTTAAAGCACGGTGACATTCGTCCACGATAAAAACGATATGTTGTCCTCGTAGCTTTTTAAAGCGTTGTGTACCCTTGTTCTCTTCTACCTTTTGTGCGTAACGTAATGCAGACTCTAACTTTTGACGCGTCGTAATGATGATTGCATTTGTATTAGCATCTGATAGTAACGTACTACTTAACCCTTTTGCGCTGCCAGTACCTACAATTAAACTATTAGACCTCGCGTTACCCGAAGAGATACCGGTATTATATTCCGAAGCAAACTTTGTGAATTCTGAAGTCGTTTGGTTATCTAAGTCTTTGCGATCTATAAGCATAATCGTACGATCGATACCTGGCTTTTGAGCTAATAATTTAGTAGATACAAAACTTGTTAATGTTTTTCCAGAACCAGTTGCATGCCAAACAAACCCAGACTTATGCCGCATTGCAGATGTATATAAGGCTTGGATTGCATGTATTTGATACGATTGTAGGACCATTAAGGTTTTATTATCCTGGTCTTCACTCACAATCGTATAATCGGCAATCAAGCGGTGAGCATCCGGAATATTTAAGACCTGTTTCACAAATTCATAGAGATTTTCTACTTTTTGATTGTCCGTCGTTCTCCAACTAAATAGAAGTTTTCGATGCATATCTTTTGGCATCGCATTTGCAAAATAGCGGGTCGTTTGTTCATTAGATACAACAAATAATTGCAAGGTGGAAAAGATATTCCCTCGGTACATCCCTTCTTCTGCATATTTCTTAATCTGATTAAGTGCTTGAAATACACCATCTTTTGCATTCGCTTGTTTTAATTCAATTTGAACGATCGGTAAGCCGTTAATTAAGAGCGTGACATCAAAGCGACGATCGCGATCATCCACATGCGTTCTTTGCTTTGATATTTGGTGAACAACTTCATAGGTAGAAATTCCACCACCTATGTCATGATTCGAGTACAACATCAATGACATTGGACCTAGTGAAGTATCTTCCCTTTCAATTGTGATACGAGCAATTCCATTCTCCCCTTTTAGCCATTTTGCAGCTTCAAAGGGTGTTTTTGTTTTGAGTAAAGTTTCAGTTTTAATTGTATCGAACTCTTTATCTGTAATTGGGTGTTCGCCAATTTCTGATAAATTGTTTTGTGTTATTTTTATACGTAAGTTATTCCAAAGGTCCTCTTCAGACTTTAATTCAGGGCGATAATTCCATTGATTATACCCATCTCCTAACACTTCAATCAACCGACGTTCGACTTCAGTTTCATTGTTATGGGATAGCTTTGTCATAACTCTCCCCCTCCTCTCTGTTGCTTAGACAAACATTTTTTGTAGGAAAGCTTTTTTAGTTTGTTTTAGGGTTTCTAGTTCTTGTTGATGATGAGCGATTGTGTCGTCTAGTTGTTTGAAGAAATTTCCGATTTTCCTTTGTTCTTCTAATGAAGGAATATTTACTTTGATTTTATAAAAATCATTATGGTTTAAATCAGGAATTGTTGATGTTCCCGCTCTCACAAGAATTTCTTTTTGGACCGGAAGTGAGTTTAGTAAATAATATAAAAATAACTGTGCTGTTTCATTATTGTAATAGGCTATTCTAAAAAAGTTATTGTGAAAGGCTCCTTCTACATTTGTCACAATTTTCCCTGTATTACCTGTCCGTGTCATTAAAATATCTTCTTTTTCAGCCAGTACACTCTTTGAAGGAGACTCAATATAATATCTTCTATTACTATTTGGATTCAAGAATTCGTTAGTAATATAAAATACTCTATATTCTCCAGGTACCAAGTGTCTTTTATCTATGGATATTTGAAGACCCTGTGACAATTTAGTGAAATCTTGAAATTTACGTTGTTTCCAATCTCCAGGAAACCCAGGAAACCGAATATCTGGCACGGACTCTCCTTCTTTCGGAAACATTTTTTGCAAGAATCCCTGTTTTGTTTGTTTGAGGGTGGTTAGTTCTTGCTCACAAAGAGAAATGGTATTATTCATTTCTTTTATAAAAGATACAATTTGATTTTGTTCTTGTATTGAAGGAATTGATATTATTCTCTTCTTCCAATCTTGTACATCAAATACTAACTTTTCAATATCAACTCCATACGAACTTAAAAAATATAACCTATACCCCTCTGGCAATTTCGATAATAATGCAAGAAATTCGATATTCAAATCCTTAGTGCCGTTTAAAACGAGATATTCATTAGAAACTATTGCCCCATCAAGGCTTTCAGGTACCATCTCATTAGCTCCATGAACTACTTGCCTTTTAGAAATAAGGAAATCATCTGCCTTTATAGTAAATTGAGATTTAACTAAAACTTCAGACCCTTTATAAACGCCCCGAGATATAATACCACCATTTCTCCTTTTTACAGTGACAAGTTGATAGTTTTTATCATCAACCATCTTTAGGGGTCTTCTAATATCTGTTACAAGATCGCCAATTTTACGACTCTCCCACTTTAGACCAAACCCATTAAATCGAATTTCTGGCACTTGCTTATTTCCCACGATTAAACACCTCTAATGCACCTTTGATCCATTCTTCATTTTCCTTATCAAATTGTAGCGAAGAAATTGTTTCATACAAGCTCGATTCTAGTTCTGCTTTTTCTTTTCGGATGTCTTGAATGGATGAGCCAATTGCAACCATATCAACTGATTCTTCTTCTTCAAACGTATCAACATAGCGCGGGATGTTCAAATTAAAATCATTTTCTTTAATTTCTTCAAATAAAGCTAAATGAGCATATTTCTCCATATCTTTTCGCTTTTTATATGTATCAACAATCTTATCAACATTTTCTTTCGTTAACTTATTTTGGTTCTTTACTTTTGTAAATTCTTTACTTGCATCAATAAAAAACACATCACGGTTGTCACGGTTTTTCTTTAAAATAATGACTGTTGTCGGAATGGAAGTTCCAAAGAAAAGATTTGCTGGCATTCCGATTACCGCATAAATACTTCCATCTTCTAATAATTTCTTACGAATGACACCTTCTGCAGCACCTCGGAATAATACACCATGTGGTAAGACGATTGCCATTGTTCCTGAATCCTTTAAATGATAGTAACCATGTAAAAGAAAGGAAAAATCTGCTTTTGATTTAGGTGCTAACCTCCCGTAACGATTGAAGCGAGAATCATCTAAGAACGTTTTATCCGATGACCACTTTGCAGAGTATGGTGGATTCATCAAAACAGAATCAAACTGATAAGGCTCGTCTGTCGGCCAATCTTTATTTAATGTATCTCCATTACGCAGGCGCATATCTTCTTTCCTGACACCATGCAAAATTAAGTTCATCTTCGCTAGATGATATGTTGTAGTATTTAGTTCCTGCCCGTGATATTTGACGCTTTCTGGGTGATTAATATAGTTTCTTACATTCAGCATCAAAGAACCCGATCCCATCGTTGGGTCATAGACACTAAATAACTTTCTATCCTCTTGACCGATTGCCACAATCTGGGCCATCATGTCTGACACTTTACTCGGTGTATAGAATTCGCCAGCTTTCTTTCCAGCTTCAGAAGCAAATTCACCAATCAAGTACTCATAAGCATCCCCAATCACATCACCGTCATGCCCCATCACATCAATCTCACTTAACTTCTTCAATACGTCAGAAATGGTAATGTTTCGTTGTTGGTCGTCTGACCCTAGTTTTCTTGATGTCAAATCGACATCGTCGAATAAGCCACTAAATTGATCATAACCTGTAGACAAATCAATAAACGCTTTATTCAAATCATTTAATTGGAAAGTGTTTTGTTTTGCTTGATCGGCCAATACATTAAATAAATAATCTGCCCCGATATGATGTCCTAACGTATCGACTAACGTTTCAATCAAGTCATCTTTTACATCTGCATCTGCTAATAATTCCCGATATAATTGGGTTTGTTTTTCCTGTGTGTTGTATTCTTCAGGTGATTCATCTGCTAACTCTACAACTTTTACTAATAACTTATCCGATAAGTACTTATAGAAAATTAATCCTAATAGATAATCTTTATATTCGGATGCATCCATTTTACTGCGTAAGCTATCTGCGGCACTAAATAACTTTGAATTTAATTCAGACATCGTATATTCCCCACTTTTCTATGATTGATCTAATTGTTTCAATACTTCTAGATACAGTTGTTCTTCTAAATCTACTTGTTTCTTTGCTAAAGCTTGTCGTTTCTTTACATTCAGATAAGCTTCTCCTATCGTTTGTTGCTTGTCTAGGCTTGGTAGTTTCATATCTAAAGATTTAAGAATGGCTGGCGTTAATTTTCGTACAGTGCTTCCCTGCATCGAAATCGCCATTTGCTTCTTCATCGTGTTGGATTCATTCAGCGCATAACAGAGATAGCTACAATCTAATTGTTTATCCTTAATAATAAGTTTAGCAAAGTTTTGATTAATTATCTTGCCTGCATTTTTATCACTTATTATGGCAGCTTTAGAACTAACAAAACTAAAAACAACTTCTCCTGATTTACTCAAATGATTGTCTTTATCACTTGAATATGCTTGATAATAACTAGATGTCGAATGATGAAATAAACCATCTAAGTCATCCATTAAATCTTCATATGTATAGGTATTTGAAGTTAGATTGTGTTGCTCTTTTACTCTGGAAATATTTCTTCCTACTTTAACAGTGACCATATCTTCCAGCTTCATATCCCACCCTCCATGTAATAGTAATTCCTTTAAATTACTTAATAATAATTAAATCATATCATTCATAAAATAGCCCGTCAACAGATTATATGTAATTTAAAAGAATTACATATAAAACATTGACGGGTAATTATTCCAGCCTTTAACTACTCTATTCTAATAGCTTTTTAATTTGTTGTTTTAATGTTGGAATTTTATTTTGAACAACATCCCATACAATTCGATAGTTAATAGAGAAATATCCATGAATCATCATATCTCTCATACCAGCCATCTTTCTCCATTCAATCTGTGGATTGTCTAGTCTTACATGAATAGGAATATTTTTCGTTGCCTCTCCAATGACTAATATGTTTTTTATTACAGCATCAGAAACTAAATCATTGTCTGCGAATTCATCAAACGAAAGACCTTTTGTGTATGCTTCAATTTTTACTGCAGCAGCATAAATATCTTCTAAAAAGACTTTAGGCTCCCTCTGCATACTTGGCATTCCTAATTATTTTTTGTTTAAGCGCTGGCTTAATATCATCCAAAATAACCAAATCTACGCTCTTTTGAAAAATATCCTCAAGGTTAAATTTTAAATCCATATAATTGTCAAATGTCATAGCCTGTTCATCAAATTCGACTAATAGATCAATGTCACTTGTTTCTTTTTGTTCTTCACGAATATATGAGCCAAATACAGCAATCCGATTGACTCCATATTGATCTTTCCAAGTATTCAAGTTTTTAGAAAGTTCCTCCAGAATCTCTTGTTGCGATAACATATCAATCACCGCCATTTCAAAGTATTAAGTATATTTATTATAGCACACGTCTTTTACTTTATTCTTAAAAACTTTTTTTCTTTTTCCCTTCCTATTTTCCCAACGCTCATTTATGTATTACATTCATTATTGATTTTATCAAAAAAATGCGCAAACAGACTATGACCAACGTATTCTACCAACAATGATGCTTTTTGCTAGCAAATGACAGAGAATATACACCCCATTGATAACCTGTTTACGAATATAGATAAGGATATTAAATGCATCAGCTGTGTGGAGGTTTGAATATGACCAGGGTATTTTATCAACTCGCCAACACATCAATTCGTCATCACGCTTCATAGAATTATTTTTCTTCCTCCTTTCATTTTAGTTTATTAGAGTGTTTTTTTCATATTTTGACAAACAAATGCCTACGTGCTACGGTTAAGAGTGGTAATAATTGATTTACGAAGGAGCAAAAATGGTGACGATAAAAAAACAATTCATAGATGGGAAATGGTTATTTTCCGAATCAAATGAGGTTCGTACAATCATTAACCCATATAATCAAGAAGTGATCGCAGAAGTTACTGAAAGTGATCGAACAGATACGAAAGCAGCTATTAAGGCAGCTAGAAATGCTTTT
>JAPFCO010000155.1 GCA_026169505.1 Pseudogracilibacillus sp. | reverse complement strand
GAATATAGGTTGGGAGCCGTTATTTCCAGCAGTTG
Source organism: Pseudogracilibacillus sp. (assembly GCA_026169505.1). Classification (GTDB taxonomy): domain Bacteria; phylum Bacillota; class Bacilli; order Bacillales; family Amphibacillaceae; genus Pseudogracilibacillus. The sequence continues at coordinate 7,200 of JAPFCO010000155.1, read as the reverse complement.
ATAATGATGAAGTAGATTTTGCGGTTTCATCCATTACAATAACTGATAAACGGGAAGAGTCGTATGATTTTACGGATCCATATTATATCGCTAATCAACTCATTCTTGTGCCAGAAGGTAGTGAGATTACTAGTTTTGCAGAATTGGAAGATGATAAGACTATTTCAGTCCAAATTAATACGACAGGGCATATCGTTGTACAAGATTTAATCGGGGAAACGAATCCGAATATTTTAGCTGCTGAAACGATGCCATTAGCGATTACAGAAATGATCAATGGGAATGCGGATGCTTCGGTTGGTGATAACTCAACCGTTAATGAATATATGCAAAATAACCCAAACGCGGCAGTTGAAACAATTGAAGATGATGATTTCGAGAAAGAATATTATGGGCTAATGGTGAAAAAAGGCAATGATGAAGTCCGAGAATTACTTAATGAAGGTATCGAGAAAATAAAAGAAAATGGTAAGCTAGAAGAAATTACAGGTATCGTTGTGGAATAATTAGAGGAGAGTCTGTCCATACCAACTATGGGCAGATTTCTTTTCATCACAATGGACAAACAGACTAGTTATGAATAGGGGGTGGAGACAATCGATTTTTTTGAATTTATACGTTTTGATATGATTTGGAATTACCGGGAATTATTTTTCCGAGGCATTTGGGTGACGATTGCTCTTACTTTAGTAGGGTACGGTTGTGGAATTGTTTTAGGACTCCTCTTCGGTTTAGGGAGACTTGCTGATCGTAAATGGATTTCCTATCCATCCAAATGGTTTATTGATTTCTTTCGTGGAACACCTTTACTCGTTCAAATTTTATTAATTCATACCGCACTTATTCCAACTCTTTTTGGTCATTCCTTGGGCTTCTTCGTCTCCGGAGCAGTTGCATTAACGTTAAATTCATCCGCATATATCGCTGAAATATTTAGAGCAGGTATTCAATCATTGGATAAAGGACAAATGGAGGCTGCACGTTCTTTAGGAATGCCTAAAGGGGTGGCGATGCGTCAAATTATATTGCCACAAGCATTTCGTCGGATGGTCCCACCATTAGGCAATGAATTAATTGCGTTGTTAAAGGACTCCTCGCTCGTTACGGTCATTGCGGCTACTGACATTTTATATGCTGCAAAAGTTGTTGCTGGAGCGTATTCAAGGTTCTGGGAGCCATATATATTTGCTGCAATTTTATATTTAATGTTGACATGGGTTTGTACGAAGATTATTGCATACGTAGAAAGACGTTTTAGTACAAGCTATGTACCTGCAAAGCGATCAAGTATCTTCTCAATGAAGCGATCAAGTTAAAGGAAAAGGTGAGCATATGATTCGAATTCAAGGACTGAGAAAGTCGTTTGGAAGTTTAGAAGTATTAAAAGGAATTGATTATGACGTAAAAGCGCAAGAAGTTATTTGTATTATTGGTGCGAGTGGTTCAGGAAAAAGTACTTTTTTACGCTGTATTAATCAACTAGAAAATGTAACGGCCGGAGCAGTTTATATCGAAGGAGTCGATATCACTGATCCGGAGAGTGATATTAATGAAATGCGTGCGGAAGTAGGGATGGTATTCCAACAATTTAATTTATTTCCACATATGAACGTGCTCGATAATATTACGATTTCACCGCGGAAAATTCGCCGTATGTCGTCAAAAGATGCGGAAGCACTAGCATATGAACTTTTAGATAAAGTTGGTTTACGAGAGAAGGCGACCGCATTTCCAGAACAACTTTCAGGTGGACAGATGCAACGTGTAGCAATTGCAAGGGCATTAGCAATGCAACCAAAGATTATGTTATTCGATGAACCAACATCAGCACTCGATCCAGAAATGGTGAAAGAAGTACTCGATGTCATGAAACAATTAGCGGAAGAGGGAATGACAATGGTTGTCGTAACACATGAGATGGGCTTTGCGAAAGAAGTAGCTGACCGTGTTATTTTTATTGATGAAGGAGTAATTGCCGAAGAAGGACCTCCAGAGCAAGTGTTCATTCATCCACAAAATGCGCGAACGAAAGCATTTTTAGGGAAAGTATTGTAAAAGAACTTACTATTCGCTATATAGTGTGTTTTTTGACATGAATAAATGGATCTTTACATGAAAACGCTTTTATACGTCATGTTTTATGGTATAATAAAAAACATATCAAAAAATACATAGGGGGGATCTTAGTATGAAACGTAAATTATTAATGGCATTATTATTTAGCTTATTGATTGGACTATTAGCAGCATGTGGGGGTTCGGATGACGCAGATGATGGAGAGGCATCAGGTGATGATGCGGCTACAGATGATGGCGACAAAGAAGTATATACAGTTGCAACAGATAATGGTTACGTGCCGTTTGAGTACATTGATGAAGATTCAGGTGATCTAGTAGGTTTTGATATCGATTTAATAACTGCATTAGCAGAAGAAGCGGATATTGAAATTGAATTTGAAACACTTGAGTTTGATGGAATAGTTGCTGGAATTGGTTCTGGCCGTTTTGATATCGCCATTGCGGGGATGACAATTACGGAAGAAAGAGAAGAATCGATTGATTTTACACAACCATACTATGAAGCAGGATTGATTCTTGCGGTGCAAGATGGTAATGATGAGATCGAGTCCATTGATGATGTGGATGGAAAAGTCATTGCAACACGGACTGGTTCTACAAGTCAAGAGTATTTAACTGAAAACACGGACGCGGAAATTGAAGCATTTCCTGCGATTATTGAAGCATATCAAAACGTCTTAGCTGGTAGATCAGATGCAGTGTTATATGATTTACCAAATGTTCAATATTATTCTGAAAAGGATGCGGATGGAGAGCTTGTCACAGTTGGTGAGAAGTTAACTGGGGAAGATTACGGTATCGCCTTTACAAAGGGGTCTGAACTACGCGATGTCATTGATGATGCATTAACGACATTGAAAGAAAATGGTACGTATGATGATATTTATGAAGAGTGGTTTGGAGAGCGTCCAGAAGGTACTTAATAAATAAGAACAATTGAAAAAGCATGATCTAAGAAAACTCTATTATTCTATCTATTTTGGAGGATGAATTATTTGAAAATCGTTGGAAAGGCGACATTCCTGTGGGAGAAGGATAGCTGATGACTCCACAGTAATAGGAGGAGGCTAGGGCAGATCCTACAGAACGTTAGCCGTTTCAACGGTTTTCTTACTTTATACATAATATTCTATTCTAGCAAGTGAGACAAACAACTAGCAATAGAGGAATTTTTACGGAATGAGTGGTGAAAAAGTATGGATGGTCTAGTAGAAACTTTTCCATTTTTATATCATATGATCAAAGTAATCCCATATTTACTTGAAGGGATTAAATATACGCTTATTATTACAATTTTTGGGGTGGCAATAGGTTTTGTTATTGGTGCATTTGCAGGATTAGGAAGAATATCGAAAAGCAAAATCATTTATAGCATTAGTACGGTGTATGTAGAAATTATTCGTGGTACACCAATTCTAGTACAAATCTTGTTTATCTATTTTGCCTTACCAGATTTACTAGATTTGAACTTAGACAAAATTACAGCATCCATCATTGCGATTGCGATTAATGCTGGTGCATATATTGCAGAAATTGTTCGTGGTGGGGTGCAATCGATTGATAAAGGACAATTTGAAGCAGGAGATTCCATCGGTTTAACGAAAAATCAAACAATGTGGAATATCATTTGGCCACAAGCTTTTCGTCGTATGATTCCGCCATTAGGTAACCAATTTATTATTAGTTTAAAAGATACATCGCTATTTTCTGCGATTGCTGTTGTCGAACTTGTTTATCAAGGTAAAGCATATACAGCAGCATCAGCATCGTACTTTGAACCATATTTAATGGTGGCATTATTTTATCTAGCGATTACGATTCCAGCGAGTATTATTTTACGTCGTTTAGAAAAGAGGCTTGATGTGTAATGATAAAAGTGGATGATTTACATAAATATTTTGGTGACAATGAAGTGTTAAAAGGAATGTCTAATACGATTAAAGAAAAAGAAGTAGTTTGCATTATTGGACCATCAGGATCTGGGAAAAGCACCTTTTTACGGTGTATGAACTTATTGGAAGATGTAACACATGGAGAAATTACGATCGATGGTCAAGAAATTACCGCGCGTGGCACGAATGTACCAAAGATTCGCTCGCAAGTTGGTATGGTATTTCAACACTTTAATTTATTTCCACATAAAACAGCATTGGAAAATGTTATTTTAGGACCAATTAAAGTGAAAAAACTATCAAAACAAGATGCTGAGGCAAAAGGATTGGAATTGCTTGAGCGAGTTGGTTTGTCTGATAAAGCATATATGTACCCAAGTAGTTTATCGGGTGGACAAAAACAACGTGTAGCAATATGCCGAGCGTTGGCGATGGATCCGAAAGTGATGTTATTTGATGAACCGACATCAGCGCTGGACCCTGAACTTGTTGGAGAAGTATTAAACGTCATGAAAGATTTAGCAGAAAGCGGGATGACAATGGTCGTTGTGACACATGAGATGAACTTTGCTCGTGAAGTTGGAGACCGAGTTATTTTTATTGATGGAGGTCATATTGTAGAAGAGGGCGAACCGAATGAATTATTCCAAAACCCTCAAAGTGAAAGATTACAAGCGTTTTTGGGAGAAGTTTTAATATGACCGAAGAGGCGGATTTGGAACAAAAGCTGAACAAAGCTTTGACAGATATGGCTATACCGGGCATGGCGATCATTGCCTCGCAACATGGTGAAGTCGTTTATGAAAAATTTGCCGGATATCGTCATGTAGCACAGCAGAGTCCTGTCACAGCTGAGACGATATTTGGCCTTGCATCTTTAACGAAGTCGGTTGTCGCCGTAGCAGTAATGATCCTGCAAGATCAAGGGAAACTGAACGTATCCGACAAAGTCATAAAATGGTTGCCAGAGTTAAAGCAGTGGAATCAATTTCACAAGCGAAATATTACGATTCACCATTTATTAACACATACAGCAGGTTTTTCTGGGATGGGTGCTTTTCATTTAGCACGCCGGGAGAGTATTGAACACGATCCAGATGGGGACTATTTATTTGGTTCATTTAGTGGCTCAGATTATGTGTATTCAGTACAGGATTTGATGGTGGCTATGATCAAAGAAGATGCGCCATTTATAGGTAAACCAGGTGAAATATTTAACTACTCAAATGAAAGTTATGCACTTTTACAAGAAATTGTGGAGCGTGCGAGTGGAGAGGAATTTGCCTTATTTGCAGACATGTATATTTTTTCCCCGCTAGAAATGGAACATGCTATTTTTACATTTGACGATTTAACTAATTTAGACGATCTGACAGAACTGTACGCCTTCACAAAAGAAACGCCAAAAGAAGTGTTTCATTCACCAGCTTGGTGGGCAAGTGGCTCTATTTATGGTGTCGGTGCTTTAAAAACTTCTGCGATTGATGTACAAAAGTATTTGGAATTATTTCGTCAAAATGGACTTGTTAACGGGGTGCAAATTGTTTCGACGGAAAGTATGGAGGCGATGAAGTCCGTACAAATAACGACACCAAATGGTGTTAGTTATGGCTATGGATTGGTCGTAGGAACGTATCAGGGTCAACATGTCGTTGGCCATGGTGGTGGCGTAAAAGGAATATCCTCTTTTATGTTAGCAACAAGCGATCTGACAGTAACGGTGCTAACGAATATTGCTGAAGTGCCTGCAGAAGATGTTGCGCTTCTTGTTTTGGATGAATGGCTAAAGGAAGAACAGGAAAAAGGTAGTTTGAATGAAATCATCCCTTTATCAGATGAACAATTGCAACAATATGTTGGCTATTATGAAACGAATGAAAGACAATCGGTAGAAGTCTCGCTTATTAGCGAAGGTTTACGATTACACATACAACACCAAAGTATTGATGTCAAACCTATTGGCAAAGATCAATTCATCTTACCAGATGGAAAAAAGGTGACTTTTATGATCGATGAGCAAGGTGCAGTTCGCGGAGTTTTTCGTGGCATGCGTTTGATTCAAAAAAGGAGTGAAGCACTTGGAAATGAAAGTGAATGAAGAAGCAAGAGTTGCATTACTAGCTGAAGTAAAAGATATTTCAGATACGGATTTAAATAAAAAGCCTGCAGATGACGCGTGGTCAATCAACCAAATTTTGGAACATCTCTATTTAATGGAAGGGGAAATAGCAAAGATTATTGACGATCAGATGATCTCAGGCGAAGAGGACGAAGCCAAAAGGCGCCGAATTGAACTATCTGTCAATCGCTCTGTGAAAGTGGATGCCCCAGAATTTGCTGTTCCTAGTGAAGATGTTGTTACATTGGATGAGTTAAAAGAAAAGTTAGCAGCTACTCACGCGTCTTTACATGCTGTAGCAGAAAAATATAGTGAAGCAGAATTTGCTAAGAAGACACTTCCTCATCCAGCGTTCGGTAAGATGAGTTTAGATCAATGGATTCCCTTTGTAGGTTATCATGAAATGCGTCACATCGAACAAATTCAAGAAGTGAAAACCTCGCTCGGTATCGTATAAAAAACACCAGTTGGACACGCGCCAACTGGTGTTTTTTATGCAAAAATATTGTAAATTAAGATGGAATCACCGGGATGGACTGGATTCATGTAAATTGTTTTAGATAAAAGCCCGCATTCTATGGATACTTATTCTTCGATTTCCATGGGAGACTGTCGAATTCTTTGTAGTGTCCATTGGATAGCTCTTGCGTTGTTCTCACGTCCCGAAACCCACTTGAAGCAGGCGTAAGATAGCTCTTGCGTTGTTCTCACATCCTGAAACCCACTTGAAGCAAGCGTAAGATAGCTCTTGCGTTGTTCTCACGTCCTGAAACCCACTTGAAGCAGGCGTGAGACAGCTCTTGCGTTGTTCTCATGTCCCGAAACCGACTTGAAGCAGGCGTAAGACAGCTCTTGCGTTGTTCTCATGTCCCGAAACCGACTTGAAGCAGGCGTGAGACAGCTCTTGCGTTGTTCTCACATCCTGAAACCCACTTGAAGCAGGCGTAAGACAGCTCTTGCGTTGTTCTCACATCCTGAAACCCACTTGAAGCAGGCGTAAGACAGCTCTTGCGTTGTTCTCACGTCCTGAAACCCACTTGAAGCAAGCGTAAGACAGCTCTTGCGTTGTTCTCACGTCCTGAAACCCACTTGAAGCAGGCGTAAGACAGCT
>JAPFCO010000233.1 GCA_026169505.1 Pseudogracilibacillus sp. | reverse complement strand
GGAATATAGATGGATTCCATCCAACTAAAGTGAGTGAGCATCGCCCATGCTAAAGGAAAAGTGAGTAGGGCAGATATAATAAACTTCCATTTAAGGAGCTGCAAATCTTTTTGTTTTCTCTTAGTATTTGTTGGCGTATTTGGGGTGACCAGAATTGCTTCAAAACCAATTTTATTGATGTTATGAAAGATTGTTTCTATATTCGTTCGCTCATTATGATATGTTACACGGCCTTTTTCGGTTGCTAAATTCACATTAATATCAATGACACCTTCTGTATTAGTGACAACATTTTCAATTCTAGAAACACATGCAGCACAATGCATCCCTCTAATGTCAAAGTCATTCGTTTCAACCTTCATCTTGTTCACCAGCCTTTTCATGCTCCTAGTACATGCTATGAAATAAAAGTATTGTTTAGAAGAGCGGAAGGCAAAAGAGTAACGCAGGCGGTTAAGGTGTCGACTTTTTAGTCGAATAAAAGATGCTACTTGATTGTGGAGGAAATTGCAGATGATGATTGAATAATTTATTTTCTAATTTGAATGCCATCATTAATCCCAATTTATGCAATCCCATCATACTTATTCCTGCCATGATTTGATCGTATTTCGTGTTGAAGGGTGGAGGAAGGATGTTCATTGTACCCGATTCCGCAGGAAGACAAAGATGAACAGTCAGTTGGGCGATAAAAGGATTGCTCGCTCCATCTAAAAGAGCAGTGAGGATAAAGAGGACACATGCTGGTGTAATGAACAGACCACTAATAAAAGCATAGCGCTTTTTATCTTCATTACGTAGGCGCTGTTTTACATCCGGGGAAACTATCGGGCACCACATACTAAAAGATAGGATAAATAATGTACTGATGTATCCAAATTGGAAAGCGGCATGTTGCGATAGGAATTGTAAGACGATTGGTAGATGATACATAAGAAAAAGAACAGAAAAAATATACAATGCTATTTTGGGGGAAATCCAGTTTAGATGCATTTTTCGTAGCTTTAGAGATGTTTTTGCTTGGAAAAACATCCATTCAGGAATGCCTAAAAGAAGCAGGGGCGGAATGATAAAATAAAGCATGCTCATTTGAATCATATGGAAACTGAAAGAGAGGTGGCTAATGGTAGTTAAGGGACTGCCTATCATGAAATATAATAAGGTTAAGCCAGTTAGAAAAAACAGAGGTTGTAGTGAAAGCATGTTCATCATGGTGTTTTGCTTGAACAAGAAGCCATATATGCAAATTACAGAGAAAAAACATATGAATAAAGGAATATTCCAAGTCATTTGTTCTTCAAGTAATAGCTTCAATAACAAGGTATCACCTCCAAATTTTCCTGTTGTCTTTTTATACAGTCCATTTAGGCCTCATTCTATATAGTATGTTGATTGTTTGAAAAAATGATCAAGAAACGTAATAGATATGTTGAAGCTTATTATTTAAAGGAGGATGAGGAATTAGTAAACGAAAAGTTAGAAATAGAGAATGATATGGGAGCAAGAACGGAGAGAGGAATTAGATTACTATTAATAGTTATTATTGTCATTTCTTCTATGTTATTTGTTTACTTATTTTCGTAGGCGGGTAAATAAACAATAGGAGGGATTCATCATGCCAGAAAGAAAATCATATTTTATATCCTTAGACAAAGATAGAATTAGTGAAGTAAGTGTGCCCGATACAACGGAATATGAAGTGCTGGTGACGAATGAAGAACTTGAAACATATAAATCGTTAGTAGAAGCTAGTGGGCAACGTGATTTTTCGTATGCCATGGAAAATATTGTGTTTAAACCATTTGCGGAAGTAGAACCAGATGAAATGCGGAAAAAAGATGATGATAATCTCATGCAAGTATTTCAATTTTTATACCAATATGGTACACCGGAAACGAAAAGGAAATTAGAAGAAGTAGGCTATCAAACAAAATAGCTTACCTAATGGAAATCGCCATTCATCTGAGTCAATTTCATAATTAACTAAAGGAGCTACACTACTACAGGTTGTAGTAGTGTAGCGATAAATCCTTATTATGAGATTGACTAATCCTATATCGAAAAAGATGAATGGCGATTTATTTGTATGAAAAAGTTGATCGTTTATCTTCCCTTTGGATGACCTTTCCAAGGATGGATGGAAAAGTAGATAATATAGACAATGATCCAAATAATGGCCCATACCCCGTACTTTGCCCACATGGGGATATTCTTGAAAAGGACATCCGCTAGTAACCACGCAATCATAAATGTTAGAAAGAAGCGGGTGAAGCGAGCAGGGATACTTGCTAAGAAAAAAGAAATATAATTGATTCCAGCTTTTGGAGCAAATATCGCAAAAGCTTTATAAGGAATGCCCCGAATCGGACCAACAATCATTGCAATAGTCCCTTTCGATGCTAAACTTTGTTCGACATTACTTAACATTATTTCACTCACTGAGGGAACCCGACGTATGAACTGGCGGGCATCCTTAAATTTATAAACGGCATAGAAGTACATGATACTTCCACCGATTAACGCTCCCACCAATGCAAATAAACTCGCATTAAATCCTTCTTTGAATCCATGAATGGCAATAAAGGTTAAAATAACGTCTGGAATAATAAAAAAGAATGTCGCTTCAAATAATCCCCATAAGAAAGCAAGAATCATTAATCCCAAATTGGAAAACTCCCTTCCGCAGCAAGTTGTCGCATGTTTTCCTCTAATGTATCCATGAAGGTCTTCTTATGACTAACCCATGAAAAAGGATCGCCAACAAATACATCACAAAAAAATGGAACAAAGACACGCTCTCCCTTTGGTAATGATTTTCCTAATCCATGCATAAATACGGGATAAATAGGAACATCTGGACGTTCTTTTAACAAATGGAAAACGCCTGATTTAAGACGTGATACTTTTTCAGGTTCCCCTCTGGAGCCCTCCGGAAATAAAATGACGATATGATTTTGATCTAATGCTTCATAAACGCCTTTGAATAATCCATCTTTTGTTTTTGGATTTCTTTCTAGCGGAATGATATGCATCATATGTAAGGAAAACCAAGCGATCAATTTATTTTTTAAAAAATAATCGGCTGCAGCGATAGGGCGAATCGTGTGGATTTGTTTACCACGAAATAGTGTCATTAACACAAGCGTATCTAAATGACTATTATGATTTGCTACAATGACGGCAGGACCTTCCTTAGGTAAATTTTCCCATCTCCGAACATTTAAACCGAGAATAATCATAATAAATGGTCGAATGATCAGGTTAAAAAATAAGCTCCTTAGTAACATTGCTTATTAACTCCTTTATGTTAATCAATTTCATCATACGGATTTATTGCCACGACGCTATAACATGTAGTTTCGTTGTAACGTTCTTAACTACAAATTGTAGCGTCGTGGCTGTTTTTTGTAATGATGAAATTGATTCATGTAAAATAAAAATAACGGATAAAATGGAAAAATAATGGTGCAGTGTAAGTTAAACTGTCCACTCGATCTAAAATCCCACCATGTCCAGGAATTGTTTGCCCAGTATCTTTAATGTTTAAATCCCTTTTCAACGAAGAGATGTTCACATCCCCGATAAAGCCGGTCAACCCAATGAGAAATCCGGTAAAAAGTGTTGCTAATAATGTTAACGGTGTAAGAAGTGGTGCAAGTATCATTGCTAAAACCATCGTTGTGATCACTCCACCAATTAATCCTTCCCACGTTTTATTGGGACTAACTTTAGGTACGACTTTGTGCTTTCCGAATGTTTTCCCCCAAATAAATTGAGCAACATCATTACACTGCGTTAAAATAACGACATATAACACAAGTCCAGCCCCGGATGCAGCATCTATCCCCGTTGTACCCGGAAGAACAAGTAAATAAGCAAGATGACTTAACCCAAATACCATAATCATTAATCCCCAATGAACAGACCCCATCGTTCGTAAAAATCCTTTGTTTTCTCCAATCAATATCATTTGAATTGGTAAAAACAAGAACATGTACACTGGTATGAAAATGATAAACATGCCGTACCATCCAATATAAATCCATAAAAATTGAATGGGAATCGCTAAATACGCCCAAAATAAAATTTTTCGGTGGGCACGGTTGGTAGGGATCAATGATAAGTATTCTTTAAATGCTAGAAAACATAAAAATGCTAAAAAGACTAACGACACATTATGGTTAATTAAAATAGCAACAGTAAAAATAAATGCCATAACCCACCACGATTTAATACGGCTATTCACTTCTGT
>JAPFCO010000157.1 GCA_026169505.1 Pseudogracilibacillus sp. | reverse complement strand
CTATTAAGTCTTATCTGTATTAATAAATGTACACAAACTACTTGTTGTATTCATGATCGACTTTCCTTGAATCAATGATGTTTATGTAATGTCTTTATCTAAATGACAATAATTTGTGACTTATGGATTTGAAGAGAGTGCTCCAGTTTCATTGAGTTTGCTCTTAGACTTCGACATTTTTTCTCCCTGCTCGCATTCGGTTTCGTTGTAGTTCTTGGATAAAAATAATAACAGAATCTGTGGTAGAAGCACGATGTAAAACGTATCTAAAATATGGTACGATTGCTTTAGTTCGTTTTTATAAGTGAATAACTTATGGAAGATAATGTAGCAGATTGTAAACGCTCTTATAATTACGATTAAATGAAGTAGGGTTAACATACAATATTATAAGGAGGTTTTGTTTATGAGTGCGGACTATTTATATCAGCTTTTGGCCATTATTATCTATATGGTTGCGATGTTAGCGATCGGTTATTATGCATTTCGACGTACAGCAAACTTAACGGATTATATGCTTGGTGGTCGTTCATTAGGACCGGCAGTAACAGCTTTGAGTGCTGGGGCAGCAGACATGTCAGGTTGGTTGTTAATGGGGCTTCCAGGAGCAATTTATGTTTCCGGTTTAGTCGAAGCTTGGATGGCTATCGGTTTGACAATCGGGGCATATTTAAACTGGCTCTTCGTAGCACCACGTTTACGTATGTATACACAGGTAACAAATGATTCGATTACGATTCCAAGTTATTTAGAGAACAGATTAAAGGATTCATCACGGATTTTACGTATCGCCTCAGGAATTATCATTTTAATTTTCTTTACCTTTTACGTATCTTCTGGAATGGTCTCTGGCGGGGTGTTCTTTGAAAGCTCGTTTGGATTATCGTATCATACAGGGTTAATCGTCGTATCACTCGTTGTCATTGCCTACACATTGTTCGGTGGGTTCTTAGCGGTAAGTTATACAGATTTCGTACAAGGATTAATTATGTTTTTAGCATTAATACTTGTTCCTGTATTTGGAATCTTTTTAACGGGCGGGATTTCTGAAACAACAGAGTCGATTCGCCAGGTAGATCCAGCGTTATTAAGTATGGTTAAAGGAGCCTCATTCTTAGGAGTTATTTCAGCTGTAGCTTGGGGATTAGGGTATTTTGGGCAACCACATATTATCGTTCGGTTTATGGCGATTAAATCAGTAAAAGAAACGAAAGAAGCCCGCCGTATTGGCATTGGTTGGATGGCATTAAGTTTACTTGGAGCAGTTGTAACGGCTTTAATCGGAATTGCCTACTTCCAACAAAACCCAGGGATTGATTTAACGGATCCAGAGGCGATATTTATCGAATTAGGCCAAATTATTTTCCATCCATTTATAGCAGGGATTATGTTAGCAGCTGTTTTAGCAGCAGTAATGAGTACGATATCATCCCAGTTAATTGTAACATCATCTGCGTTAGTTGAGGACTTATACAAAGCTGTATTCAAAACAAACGCTTCAGATAAACAATATGTATTTTTGGGGAGAATGGCTGTACTTGCCGTATCTATCGTCGCGCTGTTATTTGCTTGGGGAAAGACGAATACAATTTTAAAATTAGTTTCCTTTGCTTGGGCTGGATTTGGAGCTGCATTTGGGCCAATCATTTTATTATCTCTTTACTGGAGAAAACTAACAAATATCGGTGCACTTTCAGGAATGGTGATCGGTGCGCTTACCGTTATCATTTGGGGTAATATCGAAGTTTTAACATCTAATTTATATGAAATTGTACCAGGTTTTTTACTCAGTCTAATAGTTACAATAGTTGTTAGTTTAATGACGTATAAAGAAAACCCAGAAATAGAACATGAATTCGATGAAACATTGCGTTTACTAGAAAAGGAAAAGACGAAAAGCTAAGTTAAGAACATTCGTATCAATTCTGTGGAACCTGCATATTATATGTAGGTTCTTTCTTCGTATAAATGGCGATTAGTTGCTATTTCATAGGCTTTTCTGATATTATCTATAGAGTTGCTATAAATAAATTAAATACAAATAAACGAAAAAATCGAAGATAAAAGTGACTATATGGAGGTGAACGATATGGCTACAATTACGAAAGAAGATGTGTTACGTACAGCAGATTTAGCAAGACTTGCGTTAACGGATGAAGAAGCGCAAATGTATAGTGAACAACTAACAGAGATTTTAACTTTTACAGAAAAAATCAATGAAATAAATACAGATGGTGTTGAACCTACAACAAACGGGAACTCGATTACGAATGTGTTACGAAAAGACGTACCAGTTAAATGGGACAAGCGTAAAGAAGCGTTAGCGAATGCACCAGAGGAAGAAGACGGGCAATTTAAAGTACCGGCTATTATGGATTAAGGAGGTAAATGTTTTGTCATTAACACATTATACAATTCAACAATTAGAAACAATGTTACAAAAGAAAGAAATTTCAGCAGAAGAATTAGCGAATCTTTCATTAGATCAAATTAAAGCAGTTGATGAAGATGTCAAAGCGTTTTTAACTGTGACAGAAGAATCAGCTATCAAAAAAGCAAAGCAATTAGATGAACAACAAAACTTTGATAAAAAGCTATCAGCAATTCCTGGAGCAATCAAGGACAATATTGTTACAAAAGGAATTGCAACGACAGCAGCTAGCAATATGTTAGCCAATTTCAAAGACCCACTTTATGATGCAACTGTAACAGAAAAATTAGCAGATGCAGATGCTTTAATGATGGGGAAAGTAAACTTGGATGAATTCGCGATGGGTTCTTCGACAGAAACATCGCATTTTAAAAAGACAACAAATCCTTGGAATACGGATTATGTCCCAGGAGGTTCTAGTGGCGGTTCAGCTGCAGCAGTAGCAGCAGGAGAAGTGATGTTTTCATTAGGAACAGACACAGGTGGTTCGATTCGTCAACCAGCTTCATTCTGTGGCATCGTCGGTATGAAGCCTACATATGGACTTGTATCTAGATATGGTTTAGTCGCATTTGCTCCATCATTTGATCAAATTGGACCATTAACGAGAACAGTAGAAGATAATGCGCGTGTTCTTGAAGTACTTGGCGGCCATGACGAGCGAGATGCAACGAGTAGTAATAGAGCAATACCAGCGTATACAGATGCTTTAAAAGAAGGTATCAAAGGCTTACGGATTGCTGTACCGAAACAGTTTATCGGTGATGGTGTTTCTGAAGAAGTAAGAGAATCTGTTCGAAATGCATTGCAAATGTTTGAATTACTCGGTGCAACTTGGGAAGAAGTAAGTTTACCTCATTTAACATATGGAGATGCGGCCTATTATATTATTGCAAATGGTGAAGCATCATCAAGTCTGGCACGCTATGACGGAGTTCGTTATGGTAAACGATCAGAAAATGGTAAAGATATGATTGATATGTTGAAACAGTCACGAAAAGAAGGTTTTGGTGAAGAAGTAAAACGTCGTTTATTATTAGGTACGACAGTTTTAAGTGGTGATTTTAATGAGATGTATTTTAGAAAGGCTCAACAAGTTCGTACATTAATTGCGAATGACTTTAAAGTAGCGTTCGAAAAGTATGATGTCATTATTGGACCAACGACACCAACTTCCGCCTTCAAATTTGGAGAATTAGCGGATCCATTAACAATGTATATGAATGATATGCTAACAGTACCAGTGAATTTAGCAGGTTTACCAGCTCTTTCCGTACCAAGTGGCTACACAGAAGCAGGTTTACCTTTAGGCTTACAAATTATTGGAAAACATTTTGATGAGGAGACGATTTATCGTACAGCATATGCGTATGAACAAGCGACAAATCATCATAAAAAGCGTCCAACTATCGGGGGTGCTAACGAATGAAATATGAAACAGTTATAGGCTTAGAAGTCCATGTTGAACTAAAAACAGAATCAAAAATATTCTCCTCTAGCCCAAATGCGTT
>JAPFCO010000410.1 GCA_026169505.1 Pseudogracilibacillus sp. | reverse complement strand
GGCAATTATTCATTTAGCAGCACAAATTTCGGTGGCAGAATCGATGAAAAATCCCGTCAACGATATGAAAGTAAACGGGTATGGCACGATTAAACTATTGCAACTAGCTACAAAATATCATGTAAGAAAATTTATTTTTGCATCAAGTGCTGCGGTGTACGGGATTCCCAAGTATTTACCAATGGATGAAACCCACCCAATCACACCGATGTCATTTTACGGCTTATCAAAAGCCGTTGGTGAACAATACATTCATTTATATCGAGATATTTACAATCTTGATTTTTGTATTTTACGGTTCGCCAATGTGTATGGACCGGGACAAAGTTTGGATGGAGAAGCTGGAGTTATTTCTATTTTTAATCATTTAATTCATCACAAAATGCCTTTGACTATTTACGGAGATGGCGAACAAACTCGTGATTTTATTTTTGTAAAAGATATTGCAGATGCTTGTGTACGTACACTCGATTTAAACGGGTCACATACGGTCAATGTGAGTACAAATACCGCTTGTTCGTTAAATGAATTAGTACAACACTTTATCCAATTGTTCGGTTATTCTACGGCGACAAATTATGAACCCGCTAAATCTGGCGATATTCGCCACAGTATTTTAAAAAATGATACCGCCTTTTCATTATTAAATTGGCAACCAACTTATACGATGGAAGGAGGATTAATTGAAACGTATCTGCAGCCCATGATGCTAAGTTAAAACTATTGTCCGACAAGGAGGTGACTAGGCGATTGCAACAATCACAACAAGGAATGATGGTTATTTCACTTGATTTTGAATTAATATGGGGTGTTCATGATGTATATGGCTTGGAAAAATATAACGAACATATTATTGGAGCACACGAGGCTGTAGGTAACATCTTACAATTATTTACTCGTTTTCAAATTCACGCAACATGGGGTATTGTCGGTTTACTATATTGTAAGAATAAACAAGATCTATTACAGAACATGCCAAATGTCAAACCAACTTATACAAATGAACAATTGTCTGCCTATTATCTACTGGATAAAGGGATGGATAAAGCACCTGATAACCAATTATATTTTGCACCTTTATTAATTGACCAAATTCATGCTACACAGCATCAGGAAATAGCGACACATACTTTTTCACATTATTATACATTGGAAGATGGGCAAACACTCGAGCAGTTTTCAGCCGATCTCGATGCAGCCATCCGGATCGCTAGTATGAAACAGCATCCGATTACATCCATTATTTTTCCAAGGAATCAAATAAATGACTCGTATATAAAAATATGTCTGGAAAAAGGATTGATCGCTTACCGTGGTAATGAAATTGGAGCTATTTATCACATGAAGGCAAATGAAAGAAGGAAATTGTGGGAGCGCGGATTACGTTTTGTCGATCGATATATCAATCTATTTGGTCATCAAACATATCGTCTGCCACATCAAATGGATCAACAACCACTTAATATTCGTTCGAGTCGTTTCCTGAATGCTTATTCAAAGAAACTAGCAACACTAGAAGCATTAAGATTACGCCGAATAAAACAAGCAATGACTTATGCAGCTAAACATGGTGAGGTATTTCATCTTTGGTGGCATCCCCATAATTTCGGCGTACATGTACAAGAGAATCTATCCGTTTTAGCGAAAATTTTAGAGCATTTTACTTCGCTACAACAACAATATGGATTTATGAGCAAAAACATGGGAAATGTTACGATGGAAATGCAATCGGATGTCGTGTGACTTATGTAGATGTTGTTCCAGAACTTACTGAGAAAAACCTATAAAAAGGATCGTGATAAAATGGTTCTTCAATGGAAAAAATATGTATTTACATTAAATGAAATATATGGGACACAAAAAGTTCCAACGGATGTGCCAAAAGCAGATTTACATGCGTATTTTCAACAGAAAGAATTATTCCAACCGAATAAACGCTTTACATTACACAAACAAGTATTAACACTTTGTATTGATTTGCAACAGTCTGAAGAAGCAATGCGAAAAGATATGAATCGAACAACACGTTATCAAATTAATAAAGCTGGCAGAGATCAGTTACAATTACGTTTTATTACGGAACCTACAAATAAAGATATTGAAGAATTTGTTGCTTTCTTCAATCCATTTGCTAAGGAAAAAGGTATTGAGCCTTGTCGAGTGGATAAACTGTATTCATTACAAAAGTATAAACAGCTTGTTATCACCTATGTACATCATGAAGACGGACGTAAAATGGCGAGTCACCTTTATATCGCGAATGAGAAGCGGGCCATCATGCTCTACTCTTGTTCAGGACGTTTTGAAAATGAAGATATTCCAGGACTGCATATCGGTCGGGCAAATCGTTATTTACATTGGCATGATATGTTATTTTTCAAAGATAGGCAAGTGGATTATTATGACTTTCTCGGTTTAACCATTGATGAAAAAAATGAAGCACAACAAAATGTAAATACATTTAAAAAAGGCTTTGGTGGCTTTGAATTAGTTGAGTATCAAAGTTTTATTCCGCAAAATTGGCGTGGTGCCCTCTTAGCAATTGCTTTAAAATTTATGTGGCGTGATCAACTTGAATTGATTAAAGGTAATCAGCATCCAATCAGTACG
>JAPFCO010000034.1 GCA_026169505.1 Pseudogracilibacillus sp. | reverse complement strand
TTACCATCTTTATTTACTTTTACATAAGCTGGACCATCTGTAAATCCGTCCATCGCTGAAGTATTATCTGTCCCTTTTTCTAAAAAGGTATAGTCTAACTTATAAACACCTTCATCCAAGTTTTCAGGATTGAGATCTGATTGAATTGATGGTTCTGGTTCAGTAGGTGTTTCTATTTCTTCTACGTCATCAACTGGAAGCCCGTCACTTTCTAGGATGCTATTTTCTTCAAAAAACAATCTTACTGGATGCTCTGCAACTTCCCCATCCTGTTCAATCGTAACTAACGCATTCACTTTTCCATCTAAATCATTGATATTGAAAGAAACAATTCGAGTTTTTTCCTCTTTATCTTCTTTAATTACATTAACAGATTCATAATCACTACTTGTTACTTTCTCTAGATTATTTAGCGTCATTAATGAAGTTTGTTCAGTATTAGCTTTACTTTCAATCTTAAAGTCTTTTACCTTTTCATTATTTAATAAAGTTATTAAAACTACATTTTCACCATCTTTTATCGTTAAATCGATTGGAGATTTAATATAGTCTCCTATAAACGACTTTTCAAATATATCTTGCTCTAATACACGCATATTCATCGTGTATGCCCCATCTTCTTTTAATTCAGGTTTTGTAGGAACTTCTGGAAGTTCACCTTCTAACTTCTTGATACTACCTGTATCAAATTGAATACGAACAAAAGGATCTGCTTCATAGTCAATTGCAGGTACATATACTTTGAATTGTCCTCTTGAAATTTCGTTTAAATCATCGATCTCAAAAGCAACTAATCTAGTATTCTTCTCTTCATCTTCTTCGATTGTTGTTGCAGATGTTAATTCACCATTTTGTTCAATTTTAAAATCCTTTATTGCCTCATGATCTGTTAATAAGAAATAAACAGTATTCACACCATCTTCAACTGATAGTTTTGCTGGCTTCACAACATAATTTGCTGCAGTAGAATCTTTATCCTCTGTTTCATGCAATAGATCAAAGTTAATGCTGTAATTACCATCTTCTATATCAAGATTTGGGGAATCACTAGACTCTCTCGATTTATCTTTGTTATTGTTATCTGCTGATTTCTGTTTATTCCCTTCATCTTTTTGCACAGACTTTTCGTTCTGTTTGTTTTCACTTTCAGCATTTCCTTCTTTGGTTGACTCTATTTGTTTAGTGTCTTTTGAACCTTCCTTTAAGTTTTCGTCTGATTTACCAGTATCTTCATTTTCACCTATTGCTGGTCTTTCAGTATCCTTCTTTTCTACTTCATCAGCATCTTCTTTTGCATTTGTTTCTTCCGCTTCTTCATTTTCATCTATTTCAGTATCTACCAACGAAAGTTCACTAGTATCAAATTGGAGACGAACGTCGTATTCTCCACTGTAGAACCCAGCATCTACTGAAATAAATGCATCAACTTCTACATCCAAATCCGCTACTTTAAATGAAACTTTGCTCGTGTTGTCATCTTCATTATCTTCTATTACATCAACTTCTACATCGTCAACTAAGAACGACGTAATCCAGTTCGCACTCGTTAACGTTAAAGATACTGTAGCTTCTCCATCCTCAATCGTGACAGATGGTGATCCTTCCTGCACATAATCTTGCATTGCTGACTTTTCATCTTTATCCGCATGAAGCACCTTCAACGGAACATCATATGTCCCATCTTCATATTCCTTTTTCTCTTTTCCTTCAGCTGCTACTGGTTGGATACCTGGTGCAACTAAAGAAATTAACAATAACATAATTGAAAATATCGGGAAAAATCTTTTAATCATCATATTTCTCCTCTTCATCTACTTTTACTTAAAAGCAACTTTACGAACTAATACAAACCCAGAAGCTAGTAATGCGACTATCAATAATAAAATTGGAGCATTATCACTAGTTGGAGGGTTTTCTTCCGGTCCTTTTTCCCCTGTAGTTGTTGCATCATCTTCTGTTTCTTCATCTACAGCACCAGAAGCACCCGGTATATTAGATGTGTCAAACTGGAAACGAACATTGTATTTAGAGTCATAGTCAATATCTTCTACAATAATATGCATATTTGCTGTTACTAATTGATCTAAATCTCCAACTTCAAACTGAACTAAACGTGTATCAGCGCCGTCAGTTATCGTTTCTACATTTGATGATGACACAGAAAAACTTTGCCAATATGACTTACTTGTCAATTTTACTTGAACAAGGTTTTTACCATCTTTAACAATTAATTGTGCTGGTGAATCCATATAATCTGCTGCAATTGATGTTTCATCACTATTTTCTTTCAGTACGTTGAACGGCAGAGGATATTCCCCTTCCTCATACTTCGACGCTGCCGCTACTTGGTCAGCTTGTGTTACTGGTAAGAAAACTAAAATCGCTAATAATACTGGAATAAAAAACTTTGTTAGTTTACGC
>JAPFCO010000422.1 GCA_026169505.1 Pseudogracilibacillus sp. | reverse complement strand
TCTATGTTCTTCCTAATTTCATGGACGATTTTACTCATTGCATGGATTCTACTTGGAATAGACTTAGGACCTGGTTCACCAATTTTATACCCTTAAAAAGTTAAAAGACTAAGGTACAGCCAATCATTTGCTGTGTCTTAGTCTTTTTTTACTCATCTTTTAGTTTAATCGCTCATCCAACTATTTATTTGCGTGCCGTACGCATTGGTTCCCATGTACTTATGCCACCTTGTACATTCGCTAATTGCTTAAACCCTCTTCGTTTTAATCGTTTGCATGCCTCATTACCTTGTGCACCTGTCTGGCAAACGGTAACGACT
Source organism: Pseudogracilibacillus sp. (assembly GCA_026169505.1). Lineage (GTDB taxonomy): Bacteria > Bacillota > Bacilli > Bacillales > Amphibacillaceae > Pseudogracilibacillus. The sequence continues at coordinate 14,536 of JAPFCO010000422.1, read as the reverse complement.
GGTTTATCTTTTGATAAATGTGCTGCTTGTTTTTTAATTTCTTTTAAAGGAATATTTTTAAAATCACGTATATGAGATTGTTGATACTTCATTTGTGGTCTTACATCGATTAACTGTACATCCTCATCTTCCATAAGATGATGTAATTCATCGATTCTAATTTGCTTCACACCACGGGCAGGAAGAATCTTCCAAATTATAAACCCAACAAAAAGAACTGTAACAGCAATATTTAACATTACATATGTCATTTCACACCAACCCTTTTTGAGTAGTTACACATTCATTACTTAGTCAACTATTTGATTCAATAAATAACGTTAAAACTTCCGCACCATCGTTATCAACAGGAATAAATAAATGGGCTTTCATTCCATTAAAATAAGCTGTATCACCTTGTTCCATATAATATGATTTATTATCATATGACAGTTCAATCGCCCCTTTTAAAATATAAATAAATTCATCATGCGAATGAGTATACATTTCTTTTCTTAAATTCATATCTTTAGGAGTCACATGTACAATCGTTGGTTCTACCCCAGTATATGGTGAGCGGTTGGCTAATAATTCATACGAATAACCCATATGCTCATCGCCTACTTTAGATTGGCGTTCAGATGCTGATAATAAGACGAGGTCTTGCTCCAACTTATCTTCTAATAGCCAAGATAATGGGACATCTAATGCATTGGAGATTTTCGATAATGTAGCTATAGCCGAAGAAGTTTGTCCATTTTCAATTTTAGATAAAAGACTTTTTGAAATATTACATGCATCAGCAATTTGTTGTTGCGTCTTTTTTTGGCGTAATCGTAGTTGTTTGATCTTTATCCCGATATTATCTAGACTAATATGACTTCTCCCCTTTCCAATTGTCCCTCTATACAATATTATCATATATTCTTGCGACAATATAGTGAATCGTAGTACGTGATTCTAATCAGAAAAAAACATCACCATCCCTAAGTTAGATGATGATGATAAACGTGAACAACTCATTCCTTACTTCTAAATTTATCGTATTGGTTTTTCAGTTGATTTTTTAAAAACACATAAATAATTTCTCGTTTCCGTTGTGGTACTAATTCAAAAGAATGATTAGGCATTTCCGCACCAGCCGCCTGTACATGATCATTCGCTTGATTTAACTGACTTTCTAAATAATTGAAGGACCTACTTGGTAATTGCTTATTAAGCTTTGTTTGGATAAAAGATGATGCATCTTGAATGATATGATCATCTACACCTGTTGCTACATCTAATCCTTGTAGCAAATATAATAAGTCATTTGTTGCCACATTGCCCGCTGCTCCTGGTGCATAAGGACAACCTCCAAGACCACCTAGTGACGAATCAAAGCGAGTAATACCATAATTCATAGCTGTCATGATATTCGCAATCGCCATCCCACGGGTATCGTGAAAATGCATAATAATACTCTTATTTGGATAACGATGTGTTACTGCTTCTAACAACGCTTCTACTTCTGAAGGTACAGCTGTCCCAATCGTATCTCCCAAGGATAGATCATCAATGCCTAGTTCAAATAAACGATCACACACCCGAAGTACTGCATCGATATCCACTTTTCCTTCAAAAGGACAATCGAACACGGTTGAAACATAGCCAGTTACACGTTTGTTTTCTGCCTTCGCTGTCTTCACGACATTCCCAATCACTGGATATGTTGCCGTAATCGACTTATTAATATTATTACGATTATGTGTCTCACTTGCCGACATGAAGACAGAAGCCATATCAATTCCAGCTTCTAACGCATGTTCCAATCCGACTTCATTCGGTACTAAAGCTGAATAGGTCACATCTGGATACCGGTTAATCCTTCTACCAACTTCCCGAGCATCTTTTAATGCTGGTATCCATCTAGGATGAACGAAAGATGAATATTCAATCTCTTTTATCCCCGACTCTGAAAGCATGTTAATCCAAGCAACTTTATCATCTGTTTCCACCCATGTGGTTTCATTTTGCAAACCATCTCTTGGGCCTACCTCTTTAATCTGCACTTGTTTCGGCCAACGCACAATCATTCCCCTCCTTTAAATAGTATAATGCTTATATGCATGTTTAAACTTTTGTTTAATTCCATTCAACCTTGTTGAATCAATTGTACATGAAAAAACGTCTCTCTGTCAATGGAATTTTTCCTTACCAGCAGCAAATAAACCTTTACCTATCTTAGTTTAGACGATTTTACAATGCTATTTCATAAATCACCTTTTATATATGGTTACTTCATTCTAATATGTTGCTAACTGTAGTAAAATAGGGGTTATATATCTATTTCTAACAATTTCGAATAAATCCCTAAAGGATGGACAAATATGCTAATGGAACATAAACAGAGGTCAAAAAAGAAGATATTTTTAATGATAGGAATATTCCTGCTTATTCTGGCTGTTTTTCGAACTGGTTGGTGGGTCCATTATCAACCATCAGATCAACCAGTTGCTAAAGATGGTGTCCTTGATTTAAGTGATTGGAACTTTACTAATAATGAAACTGTCGCTCTTGATGGAGAATGGAAGTTTATTCCCAATGAATTTATCGATGCCGAGACATTGAAACAACAAGACATAGATGGGACTACGAAACAAATAATTGTTCCTGAGAACTGGAATGATTCTAATCCGCCATTTGGTTATGGAACGTATTATCTGGATGTGTTATTACCGACTGATGCAGATGCCGTATTAGGCATAAAAACCCTAGATATAAGTACTGCTGCAAACCTGTACATTAATGACCAACTAATTGTAGAACATGGTACGATAGCAACAAATGCGGAAGAAATAAAAGGTGCGTTTGGACCAAGATCGAATCTGTTTTCTCCCAACAGCAATGAGTTGTCAATTATTGTTCATGTTGCTAACTATGAGATGCCTCTTAGTGGAGGAATAATCGGCTCCATTAAACTTGGTAATGATATTGCTCTTTCAAAGGAAGCACATCTGTCGATTGTCTTACAGTCAATCATCGCTATTGTGTTTTTTTTACATGCAATTTATGCCTTTTCTATTTATTTTATGGGAAATAGAAAATTTGGAAAGGAAATATTGTTTTTTGGTATCATGTTCTTATTGCACGGCTTGACGATTTTAATTGATGATGATGTTGTCCTTAAGCTATCCTTGAGCTTTATTACTTATCAAAAGGTACTATTCCTTTTATTTATTGCGACATTACTCGCATTAGTACTTTTTATTAAATATCTATTTAATGTGCAAACACCGTTTTATAAATGGTTAGTTCGCCTATTCATTACGACAATGATCTTCGTCTTATTTGCAACCGTTCATACCTATTTTATTATCGCAGCAGCCGTAATCCTTCTTTATATTGTGGCCTTAAGTTTTCTTTTTTATTATGGTGTGAAATCAACTCATGCCGGAATTCAAGATGCACTATTAATCCTGTTATTTATCGCTAGTTATACGTCGAATGTTCTATGGGGAGCATTCATCAATCTTGACCTAGTAACCATGCCATTTTATCCTTTCGATTTCTTGATTACGATTATTGTAGTTGCTCTCTTACTATTTCGTAAACATATCCATTTATCAAAGGTAACTGACCTACAAAAGGTTGAATTACAGGAATTAGATAAGGCTAGAGATGAATTTCTTGCCCATACATCCCATGAATTAAGAAACCCACTGCATGGCATGATTAATATTGCTGAATCTGTGCTAGAAAATGATGATGAACAACTTTCTATCGACAGTAAAGAAAATTTACAATTGTTATCCAATATTGGGAATAGAATGGGTCACACATTAAATGATTTACATACGATTACACAACTTAGAGAAAACAGAATTAAATTATCTCCTTCGAGTATTGACTTACATGTCATTACAACTTTTATCATCGACATGCTTGAATTTTTTAAGGGAGGTAAAAACATCGAGTTAACATCACGAATTTCAGCTGATTTCCCTAATATTTGGGCGGACGAAAATCGATTGATACAAATTTTGTTCAATTTAGTGCACAATGCAATTAAATATACAGAAAATGGATCAATATTAATTAGGGGAGAAGTAAAGGAGAAACAAGCCTTTATTTACGTACAAGATACAGGCATAGGAATTGACCCAAGTAAGATGGAAAGCATTTTCGAACCATATGCACAAGTTGATCCGAATCCATCCATTGAAGCTGGGATTGGAATTGGTTTAGCAATTAGCAAAAAGTTAGTTGAATTGCATGGTGGCGAGATTACGGTGCATTCAAATGAAAGGGGAACTACTTTTGCCTTTTCCGTTCCTCTCAGTACAAATGAACAAGTAACCGAGTTAAATACAAACAGTCAAAGTATTGTAACTACACAAGCTAATGAATTAACACACTTAGATGTTCGTTATCCTCCATCGGATGAGACTATTTTAATTGTTGATGATGATCCCATTAATGTAAAGGTAATCGCACAACTGCTCAATAGCGAGTATAATATTATCACTTGTACCGATCCACGAAAAGCATTAGAGAGGATCCCTTTACAAAATATAGATTTGATCATCTCGGATGTGATGATGCCTAATATGTCTGGTTATGAATTTACTGAAAAAGTTCGTGAAAAGTATACGATTTCAGAATTACCGATTGTGTTAATTACAGCTAGAAATACGCCTGAGGATATCCAAGTTGCATTTAAATCAGGAGCAAATGATTACTTAGTAAAGCCAGTAAACGCCTTGGAATTAAAAATTCGAGTACGCGCATTAACAAACTTAAAACATTATATAAAAGAATCATTGAAGTTTGAAGCTGCATGGCTACAGGCACAAATTCAACCACATTTTCTCTTTAATACATTAAATTCTATTGCTTCGCTTGCTGAAGTAGACATGGATCAAATGGTCGATTTATTGCACGCTTTTGGAGAATATCTACAACGAAGCTTTGCATTGATTAACTTAGAGCCAACTGCACCCATTTATCATGCGATTGAATTAACAAACACTTATCTAGTTATTGAAAAGACTAGATTTAGAGATCGACTAAAAATTGAAACAGATATCGATGAAGGAATCGAGCATCTGATGATTCCACCATTATCCATTCAACCATTAATTGAAAACGCGATTAATCATGGTGTCCTGCAAAAATTAGAGGGTGGTACTGTAAAATGGAAGATTAAAAAACATCCAACCTACACCGAAGTAACGATAGCAGATGATGGCGTTGGGATGAATGAAGAAAAAGTAATCAAAATTTTAAATATCGATGTATCTGTTGATGATGGTGTTGGGGTTAAGAATACGAATCGCCGCTTAATCCATTTATATAATGAGGGATTAAAGATTCATAGTGAAGTCGGCAAAGGAACAACGATCAGCTTCCGAATACCGAATGAAACATAAAAAATAAGCTTCTATACCCTCTTAGATGAGAGTATAGAAGCTTTTTATATTTATTATGCTTTTTTTCTACGGAACATGATGAATCCTGTTCCTAATACGAGCAACAATCCACCAATTAAAATCATATTAAATGTATTCGTTGCTGTTTTCGGTAATGATCCTCCTTTGCCAGTTTCAGTTGTATCACCTGTTTGACCTGCGTCTTTAGGATCTACGCCTGATTTTCCTGGATCTTTAGGTTCCACGCCTGTTTTTGGATCTTTTGGATCCTCTTCCGGCTTCGTAGGATCTTTAGGGTCTTTCCCTGGTTCTTCAATGAATGTATTCGTAATTGTATAACCTGAGTCTGTTGATTCGATAGTAGATTCATAACCTTCTACATCGTGCTCCTCAATCGTATAGTCATACGCTACACCATTTTCATCATACGCTGGTAAGTCTGTGAACTGATGTGTCCAATCATCTTCACTTGTTATTTCTACTGCGTCAATAACTTTATCATTTTGCAGTAAATCAACCGTGATGTTATCTGGACGATTTTCAGCTTTATCATTCTCCCAAACTTTCTCAACGTCTACTGAAGTAGAACCTGTGCGAACGTTTGTGATGTTATTGCCATTGATTGTTGTTTCGTAACCATCGACTGCAATTTCATCAACACTGTACGCAATTGCGACTCCATCTTTGTCGTATTCTGGTAAATCTGTGAATTCATATGTCCAATTATTTTCAGCAGTTACCTCAATGGAATCTTCTTTCTCACCATTCGCTAATAATTCTACTTTAATGGACTTTGGACGTTCTTCTGAATTATCATCTTTCCACGTTTTCTCGCCTGATACTGATGTTGATTTTTGGGTATTCGTAATGTCATAGCCATCAATATCAGATTCATATCCTGCTGGAACATTGATTTCTTCGACCGTGTAATCAATTTCTTTACCGTCTTTATCGTATTTGTTTAAGTCAGTGAACTCATACGTCCAATCTGTCTCAGCTGACGTTTCAACGGTCTCTTCCCATTCGCCGTTTGCTAATAGTTGAACTGTAATGGAATCTGGACGATATTGTTCGTCGACTTCTACCCACGTCTTCCCACCAGAAACCTCTGTTGTACCAACTCTTAAGTTCGTGATGTCATTTCCGTCAAGGGATTTCTCATACCCTGCAACTGCTTCTTCATCGACCGTATATACGATTTCTTTTCCTTGATCATCATATTTATCAAGGTTTGTAAATTCATACTTCCAGTCTGTTGCTGCTGTAACTTCAGCAGTTTCATTAGTTTCTTCACCATTAGCAAATAGCTGAACAGTGATTGATTCAGGACGATTCTCCGAATCATCATCTAACCAAGTTTTTGTTCCTTCTACTTCTGTTTCACCTACACGTAAGTTCGTTAATTCGAATCCATTGACGCTTGTTTCATAGCCATCAACTTCTTTTTCCTTAATTTCATACGTATATGCTTTACCATCGCTATCAAATGCTGGTAATTCTTCTACTTCAAGTAACCAATCATCTGCAGCCGTTACTGCATAAATATCAACTGATTCTAAGTCACCATCTATAATGGATCTATATAACTCAACTTCGATTGAAGCTGGACGCTCCTCCGAGTCATAATCTAACCATGATTTTGAGATTTCAATTGTTTTCACATCTGTGCGTGTATTAGTAACTTCAAATCCATCTATATATGCTGCATAACCTGGCACATCATGTTCTGTGACAGTGTACGCATAAGCTTTACCTTCTTCATCGTATTGAGGTAAATCTGTAATGGTTAGTTTCCAATCATTTTCTTTGGTAACTTCATGTTCTGCATAGAAATCACCGTTTTGAAGTAAGTTAATTGTTATTGTATTTGGACGATCACTGTCATCTTCATCCTGCCACAATTTTGATACTTCTACTTCAGTTGTACCGACACGTAAGTTTTCAATGTTATGATTATTAACAGTTGCTTCATAACCATCTACAGAAATCTCTTGAATTGAATAATCAATTTCCTCACCTTTTGTGTCATACTTCGGTAACTCGTTAAACTCATAAATCCATTGCCCATTCTCATCTTCTGTTACTTCTTGTTCAGCAACCTTTTCTTCATTCGCAAGAAGTTCTACTATAATAGAACCTGGACGATCTTCAGAATTATCATCTTTCCACGTCTTGATTCCTGAGAAGTTTACTTCACCCGTACGGGTGTTTGTAATATCGTAGTCATTGATTGTTGTTTCATAACCTTCAACTGCTACTTCTGCAATTGTATATTCAATTTCCTCACCATCAGCATCAACTTTCTCTAAATCCGAGAATGTGTAGTTCCAACCGTCTTCAGACGTTACTTCTTGTTTTTGAACGATTTCTTCACCATTCTTCACTTGAACAGTAATTGATTCTGGACGATTCTCTAACTCATCAGCATTATCGTTCCACGTCTTCGTTCCAGATATATCTATTGTAGGAATTAATGTGTTCTCAATATTAAATCCATCAATCGATGTTTCATATCCATCAACCGCTACTTCATCAATTGTATAATTGATTTGTTCATCGTTTTCATCATACTCTGGTAAATTAACGAAAACATACTTCCATTCGTCTTCAGCCGTCACATCAACCTTATCTACTTCTTCACCATTTGCTAAAAGTATTACAGTAATTGATTCTGGTCGATCCGTTTCTTCATCATCAACCCATGACTTCTCACCAGAAATATCAATGGATCCAGCTAATCTATTTTCAATTGTTACTTCTGAAGGATCAGCATCGACTGTTACTGTCTCTTCATCTTCAATACCAACTTCATAACCTTCAGGCGCCCCTGTTTCCTTTAGAATATAGTCACTGTAAAGAAGTTTATCAAAAGTAACGATTCCCTCTTCATTTGTAACACCTGTTTGAAGTTCAATTTCTCCCGTTGCATCATAAAGTGTAAACTCTGCACCTTCTAGAGTTGAGCCATCACCTGCATCCACTTTAGTAACTTCTAAACTACCTAACTCGCCTTTGATGTTTCCATCAATATTACTAAAGTTAATGTTCCCACCTGTTGATGTATCTGTATCTAACTCTTCGGTACCTACACCTTCAAAGATAAGGTTATTTGAAAATGTACCGTCCCCTTCATGCATAATGTACGTATCATACTCTAGTATATATGCGCTTGTAATTGGATTTTCTGTAAATGATATCGTAAATGTTTCTAAGCCATCTTCATTTTCAGAGAAGGAAATCTCATAGTCCGTACCTTCTTCTAATAAGTCTTTCTTCTGCTGCCAGCCACCATTAACATTTGTATCATATAATTTAATAGTATCTTTTAAAATCATTAAATTTTCACTTGGCGTATCAGTAATTATAGCATCTTGAACAGTAGATTGTGTTCTGTTAATATTTGCTGTCCAACTTACAACACGACCAGGTTGATTAAATGTTTTATTCGTATATTCTCCACCATTTGTTATAGATACTGAAGCATCTAATTCAATGTCTTCACGATTATCACTTGTTACAAGAGCTTTATTGTCGTACTTGTCTTCAATCAATAAATCGTCTAGGTCTGTTTTATACGTAATAAAGTAGGGAGTATCAATATCACCAAGCGTTACCCGGAATCCTAGTTCTCCATTTGGTCCCGTGATTGCATCTAAATCGTAATCATCTTCACTTAGCTCTTCGCCTCGTTCCATACCATTCCAATGACCTGATAGTTCCATATGATAGACACGTACAGAATCAATATCAAAATTCTGGTTACCTAAAATAATATCTTCTACAACTGCATTTTCTAGCGATACTTTGTTGTAGTTAACACCAATATTCCATGTGATTTCTTTTGAATCATAGTTATATGATGCATTTTTAAATCCATTCGATTTTGTATAGTCATCTGGATTAAATGTTGCTCCTTCTTCTTTTTTAACTGACCCTTCATCAGAACCTTCCGGAGTCCATTCAAGTTCTACCTTGTTTTTGAAAGCCCCATTATCACCTGGCTCTGTAACATTATAATCAATATCAGTTACATAGTTAATGATAACCTCTTTTTTTACAGGTTCAGTGAAAGTAATTGTTATTTGCCGCGTATTCTCATCAAAGTTTGAATTGTAATCTTCACCTTCAACATAAACATCACCAGCGTGCGTTATTGCTAAGTTGTTTAATGAAAACCCTGTAGGCAGTGTGTCAACAACCGTTACATCATTCATAACATGCTCATCACTATTAATACGTACTGTCCACGTAGTTGTCTTACCTTCATAATCTGAATCATCATTTGACTTATGAAGGATTTCTTGACCTATTCCATGTTCACCTTCATCTTCATTATCTTCTCCATCTTCTACCTTATTCTTGATGTTTGTCCAGTCCTCTACACGTTCGTCAACTGTTGTTTTATAGATTATTTTATATGCTTTTGTAATTCTGTCATCAAATGTTAAAACAAAACCGTCATCTTTTTCAACTATTAAATAGTTCTCTACTAATTCACCATCGCCTACTTCATTACCTGTTGCAGGATCCAGGGCAATCTCATAAACTTCGAAACTATCCGCATTCAACACTTGAACACCTTCAAATGTATCCGTTAATACTGGATTTTCAATTTCCTTTTCATCATAGTTGTATTTAATTTCCCATGTGATCGTATGTTGACCCGGTTGATAATCTATTGAACCTTTTTCAAGACGCTCTCCACGGCCAACTGATACTGTTGCTTCAGCATCAACTGGATCAATATTTCCTCCAGTTAAAGTTGCTTTGTTCTTATAAGTATCTCCGGTGTCATCTGCATCAATTTCTGTAATATATTCTACACGATAAGCAGAATCAATTTCACCAAGCTCCAACGGAAATGATTCACCAAAATTATGATTTGTAATTTCTTCCGTCCGATCTTCATCAATCGTACCATCCACATTCATGTGAATCTCGTATACTTTAAGTGTTCCTTCTTTAAAGGTATGCTCACCTGTTGTTTCGTCTTCTAATATAGCATTATCGATTGATTGTAATGACTTATTAAAATCTACAGTCCAAGCAATTTCATCTGTGTTATAACCATTATCTTGAGATTCTCCATCTTTATAAGGAACTCCTTGTTTATCAATGGCTGTTCCATGTGGGATAAATACCACCGGAAACTCAAGTGGTTCTTCATCTTTAATTGGAAACTCCACTACTTGATCCTCAGCAGATCCTTGATAGTGCTTCGCAAACTCAGTTTCTAAAAAGATATTACCTTTTATGTTTGACAGATTTTGAACCTCGTCTGTAAATGTAATAACAATAGAATTATTTTCAATAATATACGTTCCAAGAACCTTATCATTATTGTATATCAGTTCTCTAGGTATAACATTGTCATCATCCGCAGAGAATAACTCTGGTAGTTCAATCGTAAACATTGAACCTTCTCCATAATCATGTTGGTTTGGAATTTCAAATTCATAATCTAACAGAACTTTAAATGGATCATTGGGATCTACTACAATTGGATCCCCTGGATTTAACTCCACTTCTGAACCATCTTCTTTTTTCAATGTTAGTCCAACATCCGTTATAATATTTTCCTCAATTACGTCTACTGCGAAAGTACTTATCTCAAAATTATCTTCTTCCTCATCTAATAACGCCTCTTCCGAAGTTTCTGAACTTTTATCTTCTGTTCCCTTATTGGCTTCAGTTCCATCAAGATCTCCTGTTTTAGATTCCACTGATTTCTCAGCATCCTCTTCCTCAACAAGTTCTTCTTCAATTTCGTCCGCTTCTTCCGCTTCAATTTCCCCACGAAGCGTGAACGTTCCTTCTAATTCCTCTAACTCTAACGCCTCAAATTCTTCATTAAATTCAACCTCTACGATTCCATTTAATGAAGCGTTATATTCTGCTACTTCTGTTCCTCCAGATAATAAACTATCTGATTGACCCTCTTCCAATTGAATCTGTTCTGGTATAGACAATTCGATTGCCTCTTTATACCCAGATTCAATTTCTTCTATATCTTTATTTTCTACAGACCATTCAACTACTACAGAAATATCCCCTTCATATTCTTCAGGGTCTACGATATTTCCTTCATTGTCTTCATAAGACAGGTCTGTCTTAATATTCTTTTTCGATCCTTCTGCATCAACGACTGTGCCAAATCCGACACTCGTAAACATCGTCTGTGAAATGAGCATAAAGATAAAAAGAATATTTAAACTCTTTTTCATATAATTCACCTCTTTGAATTTTTAATATGTCTAATAATTTCATCCATTATCTAGTCTAAAAGCTTCAGTTAAACAGATTCTCAATTTACAGAATATCAGACATAATTTATTGGGCATATCAGGGTCTAAAGTCCCTTCAGGATTAAACTAAAATAAAAGTTCATAAATTATTCACAACCAAAAAAAACCTAGCACCGGTACTAAAGCATTAGACCAACATCTAGGTTTTTTTGAAAAATGAAAATATTTATTTTTTTATTTTAATTTACTAATATACCACTCCACAATATAATTACTTGGCTTTGATTCAACTTCTTGCCGCATCACTTTATTTAATTCGTTATATTGCTGCATCATTAATGTAAAATCACCATTTGCTTCATATAGCTTCATTAAATTAAAATGTACTTCTTCAATCGTTGGAAATCGTTCTAAAATCGTATAACACCATTGAATAGCATCCGTTATCTTGCCAACATTCATATAATAAGCAACTATCTGATTGGCTTTATAAGCCCATAGTTGGTCCAATCGATGCCTTTCAGATTCAAGCCATATATAATCATAGGTTGATGCGTCACTACCGTTATTTATTTTCATCATTTCTTCATATGCATCGATAGTTGATTCATCAATACTTGATAATTGACCTAATGCTTCTTCCCAGCTCACTAGGTCAATTTCCACGTCGTTTAAACCTAGTAAATACCCATCCGCACGATTATGTAATACGATGTGCTCGTGATAGGGTTTCAATTGTTGACGAACATTATATATTGTCGTATAAAGTAATGCATACGCTCTATCTAGATCATATTCACCCCATAACAAATCTATAATCGATGACTTCTCTACTAGCATATTGCTATTTAGCAATAAGTATAAAAACAATTCTTGTGTTTTTCCTGTTCGCCATTGTAACGGCTCAAACATATTTGGTTCAACCTCAAATGCTAAATAAGGAGTAACTTTAATTCTCAATTTTTTTGGAGATTGAACCGTTTCTAATTGCCTACTCTCCATATGTTTCTCAATACGTTCCATCGTTATTTGTAATCGATCAAGATTCACGGGCTTCACCAAATAATCCATCACACCTAAATGAAAGGCATCCACCGCAAAATCTTCGTAAGCTGTTACAAAAATGATAATAACTTCTGGTTTTTCTGCTAATATTTGTTCCGCTAATTCTACCCCACTTACTTGTGGCATTTGAATATCTAAAAAGACGATATCCGTTTCTTCTTGTAAAATATACCGTATGCCTTTTAAAGGATTTGTAAAGGTTGCTGTTACCTCCACATTATTAACTTTCTGTAACTGTCGCTCCAAATAATCTAATGATAAATGCTCATCATCGATACATACTACCTGCATATAAAGTCCCCCCGTCTACCACTAGTTATATTTTACCATAATAAATTCACTTAATTAAAACTATATATATTAATATCAGTAATTCTTCTATTAATTTCAACGATGATGTTATGCTATACTTATTTTTAAGGAGGTGTTCATATTTTTACCTTACAAGTGAACAATAATATATATTTACGAATGTTAAGTACACGTGATGCACATGACTTATATAGACTGACCAATGACTCAAGATCGTATTTAAAAAAATGGTTACCTTGGCTAGATTATACAAAAACAGAAGAGGATTCTTTAGAATTTATTAAAAGTACCTTTTATACATACAATAACCGTAAAGGCATAACTGCCGGAATCTTTTGTCAAAACGAATTGGTTGGTGTTGTAGGTTTTAATCATTTAGATTTCACAAACAATATTGGTACGATTGGCTATTGGTTAGGTGAGGATTACCAAGGGAAAGGCATTATGACAAAAGCTGTCTCAGGTTTAATTACGTATGGATTTGATGACCTCCAATTAAATCGAATAGAGATTCGTGTAGCAACTGGGAATAATCCGAGCCGAGCAATTCCTGAAAGATTACAATTTACGCAAGAAGGAATCCTTCGCCAAGCAGAAAGACTAGAAAATCAGTATGTTGACCATATATTATACAGTATGTTGAAAAGTGAGTGGAGTCAAAAATAGTTATTATCCACAATGTTATCAACAGCCGTTAGTAAATAGTCTACATATGGTTATTCCAAGACTATTTATACTATACAAAGCTATAGAAACAGTCGTTCTACCCGACTTATCCACGGATTGTGCATAAAATACTTTTTATGTGGATAACTTATTGTAATTAACTAACAATTTATACTCTTCCATCAAAATAGTAGTAGGTTCATCTGCTACTATTTATTCACATGTGGATAAGTTGAAATAAAAACGCTACCTCACTTTTTATGAAAGGTAGCGTTGATGACTTATTCTTGTTCGCCCAGATTGACGGTTGTTTTCATTTGTTCTCCATCACGGTAGTAAATTACTTCTACTTCATCTCCGACTTGTTTCTCCTGATACAGGATTTTACGTAAGGCCAATACATCATCTACTTCCTCGCCAGCAAATGATGTAATCACATCTAAGCGACGTAAACCCGCTTCATCTGCTGGAGATAATGGTTCAATACTCCAAATATAGACACCACCATTGACAGAGTCTGGTAAATGCAATGTATTTTCCCACTCAATTTTTGGTATTTCCTCGAGCGAATAAATTTCTACTCCTAAGTAAGGTCTTGTTACTGTACCTGTTTCTTCTAATTCTTCAATAATTGGCTTGGCTGTATCAATTGGGATGGCAAAACCAATTCCTTGAGCAATCGCTTGGTTAATTTTCATCGAATTGATTCCGATGAGGTGTCCTTCAATATTAATTAAAGCACCACCACTGTTGCCGGGATTAATTGCTGCATCTGTCTGGATAACTTCCGCCTGCCAATCCGCACGACCATCTTGATTAAAGTCCTGTGGGATTGTACGTTGCTTACCACTAATAATA